>JBJOLD010000252.1:0-2741 GCA_046045765.1 Pseudomonadota bacterium
CAACGAGAGTAAATTCGTGAACAAAAATCTTGGTCAGTACATGACACCGTCGAGGGTTGCAAAACTAGTGGCACACGAGCTGGGTGATTGCGACACTGTTGTGGATTTCGCCGTTGGTGAAGGCGCACTATTGAGAGCTGTTCACGAACGTCGGCGTGGCACCAAACTCATTGGCTTTGATATCGATAGGGCCATGGTTGAATCAACCTCAGAATCACTTGCAGATTCAAACATTCGGTGCGGCAATGGTTTGCTAGCGCGCTTATCTGCATCAAGTTTTTCTGGGCGAACAAGTGTGATCGGCAACCCACCATTCATCGGCGATTGCGTTGATCGCCATGACTGGTTGCGGCGCGCATTTAAAGGACTCACAGGAAAACTGGGGCAGGACAGGGCTGAACTACAGTTCTTGGCCCGCTCGCTGCTGACGGCCCGCGCTGGCAAAGGCCGTGTGGTGATCGTCTTGCCTATCGGTTTCGCTGACGGCGATGTGTATCGCCGTCTTCGCACGTTCTTGATGACTCAGTACAAATTGCTACGGTGTATTGAGATGGGCAGTGATGTTTTTGCAGATACCGAAGCCCGTACGGTCATTCTTGTTATTGATGCCACCGGAGCGTCAACAGACGACGTGGAGATTTGCGAGTTGCCAGCTGGCGCCGACGTGCCAATTCGCATCTGCAAAAAATCGTTGCTGCCTGGTGCACGTCTGGATGCGAGATATCACAAGGCAATGAACTTAACAACTATGCCAAGCGGGCCACAACTAAAAGACCTCAACGTCACGATTGTTCGTGGAATAGTCTCTCGCAAAGAAGCTGAAACGATGAAAATCATGGCGCTGCACACGACCGATCTAGGCCGAGCCCAAGACGGACGCCTGACGACCTCACGGCTCAGCGCATCAACAGACGCAAGGCACGTGGTCGCGCGCCCCGGAGATATTCTTCTTCCTCGTACGGGCTCAAGAGTTCGGTGGACACCAGTGTTGGTTGAATCTGGTGCCGCTCCGATTACAGATCATGTATTTCGCATTCGCGCGCCCCGTGCCATACGAAAAATGGTTTTGGACTCTTTCAATCACCCGGCGTTCACCGATTGGGTGCATGGGGTGAGCAAAGGGGTGTGTGCAACGGTTCTAACCAAAGGTGAACTAATGCAAATGCCCGCCTTTGCTTCGAAAAACTAGCCCAAGCTTGTGTCCGTCACGTCATAGAGATGCCAACGCCTTATATCCTCCGTTCGCGCTGTTGAGCGCTCCGGATGGTCATAGAGTAGGATTGCCTGATCCATTGCATCATGCTCTATCAAAAACAGCGCGGCCCCGATAGCATGCGGTTTCGTCCCCAGCGGAGCAACCAGAACAGAATTTTGTTCTTTATCGCTGGCACGCAGTTCATTCAACAAGCGATAGGCAGCAGACACACTGGATGCCGCTACATATTGAATTTGATCGTCGCTTGAGAGGTAATCAATATTGTTTGCGATGGCGTCTATTTCCCAGCCGGCCTCGAAAGCAGGAATGCCAAACACTATGTGCTTCCGCCATGACTGCAATACTTCTTCTTGCTGCAGAGCTTGCCCCAATCTTGCTCCCTCGTAGCCAAGAAAAAAGACGGCCTGTCCAGTTGCAATTTCTCCTAGATTCGTCATGAACCCTGGGATCGAACGAAAACGCCTGTTCTCGCTGAGATTGAAGTTCCGGTGATCACACAAGTTCTGCTCAATATCTCGACGGTACCCCAATGGTTCCACGTATAAAAGTGAAATAGATTTCACTTTTTCCTGCGCTGCAGCAGCAAGCGTATAAAGCAGTTCTGGATAGCTGAGGGAAGTGGCTTCAATAAGCAAGCTGTTTACACCAACGAGTTGAGCACGTAATTTTCCAAAACTGGCCTGCTGCCTGTTTACGTATGTCAGGTTGGATTCAACAAGAAACTTCATTTCAAAATGTTTGACCGCATGATCCTTCGCGAAATTCGTAGCCGCCCTCGACCGATCATCCAGTGCTTCGTCAGGGCTAATCGCAGCCATGTCCCAGGAGCGCTCACCAGCGGCGGGCGGGGACTGTTCATCATGTGTAAGAGTGGAGACTTGGAAGCGGGGCATCACATGTCTCCCAAATCCAAGTCAAACTGATCGTCATTGCGAATGAGCGACCATGACTTTTCATACTGCCTGAGCAAGAGGGTGAATTGGTCAACTGGCCCTGCCAGAATGATGTTCGCATCCCGTGATTGAATTTCTAGCTTTCGCCCTTTGTTATATGAAATACCAAAGAACGGGGCATAAATGGGATTTAACACATAGTCGTTCGATTCATACCGATTACCTTTGACCTTCGTCTCAGGTTCTTCAAACAGGACAGACCATTTCACCGCCTCATCGAGAATGGTTTTCGCGACACCAGACATTTCTTCATCCAAGATGGAAAAATGCGTGCGCTCTGCTTCGCTTTGCGAATCACGTGATTGCGAAAGGCGGAAAACTTTTCCCAACACATTCACTACCGCAAGCAATCGGTTCCCGTGGTCTCCACTGCTAGAAACTTCTTTCCGAAATTTTTGACTCGCCGCGAAGGCCGCCTTTGCTTGACTATCAATGGTCACACTAAAGTCAGGTAACGACACTGCATGCGGAAAAGAGCCAATGGACAAATGGCATAACTCAAGAAAGTGGCGAACGTTTGTCCGGGAAAGTTTTGCAAACGCATCAAACCCAGCGTAGATTGGACAACTGCG
>JBJOLD010000104.1:0-4839 GCA_046045765.1 Pseudomonadota bacterium
CATCGTCTTTCACCGGGCCTGCAGCGCCGATCCAGAACATGGTTTCTCCGCGCGGGCTGCGCTGCTGAATCACTTTTTCGGCTGCATGGCGCTTGCCCAGGCGGCACAGTTTGGTGCTGCCAATAGCATCGAATGGCAGATTGGGGATATTTACATTCAGCAGCCACGGGGTGGGTGTGATGAGCTGCAGGTGCTGCATCCTGAGCACCAGTTCGCGCGCCTTGCGGGCGGCAGACTCCAGCTCATGCCAGTCTTTTTCTACCTGCGAGAACGCAATGGCGGGAATGCCGAACAAAAAGCCCTCCATCGCAGCGCCCACGGTGCCGGAATAAATGGTGTCGTCCCCCATATTCGCGCCGTTGTTGATGCCAGACACCACCAGGTCAGGCCGGTAGTCCAGCAAACCTGTCAGCGCAATGTGCACGCAGTCGGCCGGGGTGCCATTCACATACCTAAAACCATTCGCTGCTTTGTGCACATACAGCGGGGAATGCAGGGTGAGCGCGTTGGACTTGGCGCTGTTGTTTTGTTCGGGTGCAATGACCTCGACTTCGGCAATGTCTTTGAGGGCTTCATACAAGGCCACAAGGCCCGGTGCCTGATAACCGTCGTCGTTGGAAATAAGAATTTTCATAGGCTTTTAGGGTGAGTGTTGATTGTAGGTGGGCACCCCCAAAATCGGTCGCCCCTGGGACAATTCACCCTCCCAGCCATGCACGGACCCCCTATGATGGACGAGCGCATCGGCGCATCAAATTTGGAGACACCCATGCACGCTTGGCTTTGTGAAAACCCCGTTGGTATCGACGCGCTAACCTGGAAAGAGCTGCCCACACCTCAACCCAAGGCGGGCGAGGTGCTTATCGCGATCAAAGCGGCCAGCCTGAACTTTCCCGACATTTTGATAGTGCAAAACAAATACCAGATGAAGCCGCCACTGCCCTTCGTACCTGGCTCGGAGTACGCAGGCATCGTGCAGGCGATCGGCGAAGGTGTGAAACACCTCCAGGTCGGCCAGGCAGTGGCTTGCCTGAGCGGCACCGGCGGCTTTGGTACGCATACCGTGGCACCTGCGGCGCTGTGCATGCCACTGCCCCCAGGATTTCCGATGGTTGACGCAGCCGCCTTCATCATGATTTACGCCACCTCGCATCACGCCTTGGTAGACCGGGCACAGCTCAAAGCAGGCGAAACCGTGTTGGTATTGGGTGCTGCGGGCGGCGTGGGCACAGCAGCCATTCAAATTGCTAAAGCCATGGGTGCGCGCGTGATTGCAGCAGCGTCTACCCAGGAAAAGTGCGCCCTATGTACATCGATTGGTGCCGATGCCACCATCAACTACAGCACCGAGAATCTGCGAGAGGCCGTCAATGCCCTGACCAACGGCAAGGGCCCCGACGTGATTTATGACCCCGTGGGTGGTGACTTTGCCGAACCTGCCTTCCGCTCCATCGCCTGGCGCGGGCGCTACCTGGTGGTGGGGTTTGCATCCGGCCCCATTCCCGCGCTGCCATTCAATCTGGCGCTCCTCAAGGGCGCCTCCATCGTCGGCGTGTTCTGGGGGGACTTTGCCAAGCGTGAGCCGCAAGCCAACGGTGCCATGATGATGGAGCTCGCACAGTGGTATGGCCAAGGCAAAATCAAGCCCGTTATAGACAGCACCATGCCCATGGTCGACCTGAAAGCGGCCTATGCCCACATGGGTTCGCGTGGCGTGAAGGGCAAATTGGTCATGATAAATCCGACAGAGCCCGTTGCATCGGTGGGCTAAACCACAGACTAGCCCAGCACAACACCACATGCTGTAGTTGGCCGCTGCAGCTTCGTGCCGAAGGCTATTACGTTGCTTACCGACAGCGACACTCGCGGTGGCTGCCGGAGTCTGCGAAAATGCTGATCACAACAATTGCTCCGGTGCTGATCGGAATTAACCCCCGATATGTCTGACCACTACACCACCCTGGGCTTGCGCAGCGATGCCAAGCTTGCCGATATCAAAAAGGCCTTCCGGCAAAAGGCCGCGCAGCACCACCCTGACCGCAGCGATGCGGCAGATGCTGCAGAGCGATTCAGGGCCATTCAGCAAGCCTACGAAGTGCTGTCTGATGACACCAAGCGCCAGGCCTACGACGATAACCGCCGTCGCAATTTGCTGGATGACCCGCTCCAGACCGCCCGCGATATTTGGGGCAGCTATTTCAAAACTATTCTTTAACGTGGGCAACGCATGAACATCACTCCTTTCTTCCGCGATCTGCGCTCCTCATACCAATCCGAAATGGACGACATGACGTTCGACTCGGACGGCAAAGACATCCTGCGCCAGCGCCTGGTTCAACGCCGCAAGGAAATGGACTTCCTGATCAACATGATGGAAAGTGCCCCCGAAATGGTGGCCGTTGCGTTTCACCAGGCTTTCAAGTTCACACGTCCATCGGTCATGGACCACATACTGAGCCAGGACAGCGACGAATTGCCCGAATGGGATGCGTTGGCCGACAGCGTGGAGCTGATGCAGTGGGCCAAAGAGCTATCGGAGCTGGTGCTGGCTCAACCCGCTGGCGGCCACTTTTTGGTCATTGCCGCTGGGCTGGAATACATGTACCACCGCCCAGACGCAAGCATGGCACGTGCTAGCGAAAATGATGACGACGAAAACGATGAGGAATACGGCGACCGCGAGGGAGACCACGACGGCGATGACCGCAGAGACCCTGTGGATTCTGACGACGCGCGGGACGCGAAACAACGCGAAGAAGCCGGCGCTGACTGGATGGTGGAGCAAGGCTTTGATCGCAAAGACACTTGAACTCACAAGACTACACCATGAACCACTTAGCACTGATTGAAAAAACCCAGAGCCTGATTGCATCGGGCGACATCGTGGGCGCAGAGGCGGCGCTGGTCGAACTGGCGGACACCGAGGGTGATGGCGCGCTCATGGTTGTGCTGGACCAGTTGCCCGCAAAAGACATATTGGCCGTGATCCGCGAGTACGACAACTCCAAAGAGTCGGTAGTGAACCTGCTGGTCACCCCTGACCAATTTGCACGCGCCGTGGTCATCGAGAAGCAATACAAAGACCTGACCCGCACCCATTTGCGTGGCATGGTGAACTCCATCATTTTTCGAGATGGTGCCGATCCGGTAGAGTTTTTAACTGCAATTGGCGACCTGGAAGGCGGCAGTGAGGCTCTGGCCGATTACTTTTCTGACAAGTGGGGCCGCATGGAAACTTTTGCGCGAACAGGCACATTTGACGCATCAGAAGAAGACGGCGAAGTGATGTCTGAAACTGCGCTGTATTCACAGGCATACGCTAGCGCCCGCCTGGAGCATGAAGAAGTAGCCGACCAGGATTGGATGGAATTGGCCTACCTAATGCGCTACCAGTGTCCCGACCTGTTTATTGAAACGCTGCTAGTGCTGCGCGCCAAAGCCCGAGCCCATGACATGGGCATGGACGACGAAGAAGAAGCCGAAGAAGACGACGGTAAAGTGGAAACCGGTGACACCGATCGTGGTAAAGCCACACCGGCAGCGTTGGAAAATGACGAGGAATCTGCAATTTGAACCCCGTGGACAACGCAACGGCTAGAGCCGCACAATCCATTTCGCTTTTTGATGCGCGGCCTTTTTTCGAAAAAGCACTGGCCTATGGCGTGCAACACGGCCTGATCAACCAAGCCAAGCTGGACGCCATGTGCGTGGAAGCGCCCAAGGGCATGGTGCAGATTGCCCGCTACTTTGGCACCGAATTTTTGCGCCCGGAACTGGAACGGGCTAAAGACCGCATGGTCAATTTGGTGAGTTTGCATTTGGAAAACACTACACGAGGTGATCTGCGCCAAGCGGCCGAGTTGTTGCGTGACAACTCGTTGCTGTCACGCTCCAAGGCAGGTTCGGACATGCTCAAAGCCATGATTGCCATGCCGCAAAACAGCCACTTTGGCATGCACGAAGCCAGCGGTTTTCAAGACGACCATATTCCAGTGCTGTCCAAATGGACGCTCAAATCATTGCCGGAATACCAGTCGGAATTTGCTAAACGCAGCCAAGTCGCAACCACGGTGGATGCTGCGCTGTGGATGGCGCAGCAGTTGGACTTTGACGAAGACGCTTTGCAAGACGCACATGTGGATGCCGAGGCCATCATTCGCACCGCATTGCTGGTACTTGCGCGAAAAAATACAGAGATGCCAGACTGGGTGAGATTTTCCAAACTTGTATCGACCACGCTAAAAAAGCTGAGTACGACTTCACCAGAAACATTGGTACCGATGCCCAAGGGTATCCCCCACAACCTGCGTGACGCTATCAGCCAGGCACGTACTAGTGTTTTAGCGGATCTGCCGAAAATAGCGGCCAACGAGCTGCCTTTGCGAAAACTGTTTGACCAGACTCCGGCTTTCATGGGGCGCTACTTTTGGCAGGAAGACGCACTGGCAGAGGTAGACCACTTTGAGCGCACCACATCAGCGGCTTGGGACAAAGCAACAGAAGGCCGCAACGATGACAGCACCCTGCTCACCCTGTTTCTCACCATAGCCTCTGGAGGCACCAGCAAAACGCTTCTGACAGAAAAAACTGCCACGGCGTTGATCCGAAAAATCAGAAAAACGGGCGTGGACTCTCACAAGGTAGAGTCATTTATCGAACTCAATGCACCCACGGCACATCGTGACGATTATTCTGCGCTGTGGCTCAATTTTTTGGAAGACGCCCACAGTGTTTTGGTCAGCGACATGGACTATGCGCTCAATGACGCATTGAGTCTGCTGCGCAGAGAGTGCAACGTTAAATAGGCCAGCCAGAACCCCAACGATTGGGCCTCGGCAA
>JBJOLD010000146.1:0-3996 GCA_046045765.1 Pseudomonadota bacterium
AGCCGGGGCGGCCCGCCCATTTTGCGGCGCATTGACACCAGCCCCGTGGGTTTTGCGGTGATGGACCGTGTGCTGCTCACCGTGCACCCCACCGACTGCACCGTGCGCGACACCTACGCCACCAAACTACTGCAAGCCAACGCCCTGGACGCCCGGGCTGCTGGAGCCCGCGTACCCACCAGCCCGGCCGACCTGATGCTGCGCATCGTCAACCAGATGGTGGATGGTTTTCTAGAGCTGCGCCGCGAGCTAACCCGACAGCTGGACCACTGGCAGTCGGAGCTGCTCAACCCCAAAACGCGTTTTAACAACTGGGGCGCGTTAATGGACGCGCGCATGTCGCTGCACCACCTGGACGAGATTTGCGAAGACCAGCGCTCCGCCATTCAGGACTGGATTGAGGCCCTGAAAACCTGGCCCGACGCCGCCAGTCCCACCGAACAGCGTGACCGCGACCTGCTGCAAGTGCGCAGCCGCGACGTGCTGGAGCACATTGAGCGGGTGGTGCACCACGTGCGCCGCCTGGAGCAAAGCGCCGAGACCGCAGTGCAAATGCACTTCAGCGTACAGGGCAGTCGCACCAACGACATCATGCGCACGCTCACCGTGCTAACCGCCATTTTTTTACCTTTGAACCTGATTACCGGCTTCTTTGGCATGAACTTCGACGGCCTACCGCTGATTCACCGCGATACCGGTCTGTGGTGGGCGCTAGGCACGATGGTGGCAGTGGCGATTGCGCTGGTGGTTGTGTTTTGGCGCAAGCGGTACCTGGCGCGCAGTGGTCGCTAGCCGCCAGTTCAGTGGCTTAGCCAGCAGATTTTTGCTATTACATTGATAGCTGTCTACAATTATTCCACGGGGTCTAGCGGCCTATTTGGCTAAATTTTTAGCCAAAAACTCCAACGTCCGCACACGTGCCTGCGCGGCCGCAGTGGCATCAAACGCGGCGCGGTGGTCGCAATTAAAGCCGTGCTTGGCGTTGTACAACGCCACCTGCACGCTGGGCTGGGCTACTTCAAAGGCGCGCACACTGTCGATGGAAATGGAGTGGTCTTGGTCACCAAAGTGGACCAGAACCGGGCATTGCGGCTGGCGAGCCACCTCAAGTGGCGTGGTCATGCCACCACCGTAATACGGCACGGCGGCGCTGATGCCTAGCAAGGTGCAGGCGGCGCGCCAAGTCAACAAGCCGCCCCAGCAATAGCCCAGCACCGCCACTTTGCCGGCCTTGGCCGCCTCGTTAACAGCGGCCTGCACGTCTTGCAGCGCGCCGGGGACGGGTAGCGCCTCCACAGCAGCTTTCAGCGCGGCGCCTGCCGCCACGTCTTCAGAGGTGTAGCCCAGCTCCACACCCTGCTGCACGCGGTGAAAGGTGCTGGGCGCAATGGCCAAGTAGCCCTCGGCGGCGTAGCTGTCGGCCACTGCGCGGATGTGGGCGTTCACGCCAAAAATCTCTTGCAACACCACCACGCCGCCTTTGGGCGTGCCTGCAGGCTGCGCCAGATATGCGGGAAACGCAAAACCGTCGGCAGCGGTGAGATTGACAAAAGAACCCATGGCTAGATGCCTTCCAACACAAATGCCGTGCGGCGCGCCGATTTTTTGCTAATGGGCAATATGGCTTGGTACTCGGGTGAGTCATAAAAGCGGTTGGCCGCATCGGCATCGGGAAACTTCACCAGCACCATGCGGGTAGGGCTCCAGAGGTCGGTTTCTTTGACCGTGGTGTTGCCACCGCGCGCCAAATATTCGCCACCAAAGCGCTCGGCCAGCGGCCTTGCGCGCACTTTGTATTCTTCGTACATCTCGGGGTTATCGAGCGCGGTATCTACGACTAAATAGGCTGGCATGGTGGTTTCCTTGAATAAATAACGTGTGTGCCAACATGACTACACACAGCAACTTTAGTTGCGGGCGTGCGATAACTGAAAACTTTGCACACCGGGGAACTGACCCAAGTGGCTACCCAAATCGCTAATAGGTGTCATGGCTTTGCGACTCAGGGCCACGGCGACAAAGCTCCAAGTGTGCACGCCCTGCTCCATGGCAATAGCAAGGGTGCCCCCGGCAACGTCATAGCCCAGCATGTGCGCCATGCTGCGCAGCTTGGCCTCAATGGGCACCACACCACTGTCAAACCGCAACGTGATTGCCACCGCTTGACGCGAAGGGAGCCAGGCTTCTAGCTTGGAAATCCAGATCATGCACATTGCGCTGAGCAGCGCCAGCGCCATGGCTGCCGGATACAAGCCAATACCCACCAAAATACCAATCACCGAGGCCGCCCACAACGACGCAGCAGTGGTCAGCCCGCTGATGCTAAAGCCCTCTTTCATGATCACGCCAGCACACAGGAAACCGATGCCAGTCAGCACGCCCTGCATCACGCGCGACAAGTCGCCATTCGTAAAAACCGCTGCGGCATTGCCGCCATACCAAAAATGTGAATACCCACCAATCACCGTCAGCGCGCAAGATGCCATGCACACCAACCCGTATGTACGCATGCCCGCTGCGCGCCCGTGGTACGAGCGCTCGTAGCCAACCATCAGTCCTAGGGCGAGTGCCCCCAGCAGGTGTAGCAAGATAAAAAAATTGGCTCCCAGCATGGGGGCCGACCAGTAAACCGAAAAACTGTCCGTGGATATCATGGCGCGAAGATACCCTATTTGCCTTGGCGCTACCATGGGGCCATGAAACCTATTGTCTTGATTACTGGCGGCTCGCGCGGCATTGGTGCTGCCACCGCATTGGCCGCCGCCCAAGCGAGTTGGGGCGTGGCGGTGAACTACCACACCAACTCGCTGGCTGCTGACGAAGTGGTGCGCCAGATTCGCGCCATGGATGGCACCGCCATCACCGTGCACGGTGATGTGGCCATAGAGGCCGACGTGCTAGCTATGTTCGCCAAAGTAGATGCCAAGCTAGGGCCGCTAACCGCCCTGGTCAACAGCGCTGGCGTGGTGGACGTAGCCAGCCGGGTGGACGCAATGAGCGCAGCGCGCCTCAAGCGCATGTTTGACACCAACGTGATTGGCAGCATGGTGTGCGCCCGCGAAGCCGTGCTGCGCATGAGCACACGCCATGGCGGGCAAGGCGGCACAATTGTGAACGTGTCCAGCGCGGCAGCGCGCGTGGGCAGCCCCGGCCAGTATGTGGACTACGCCGCCAGCAAAGGCGCCATAGACACCTTCACACTGGGCTTGGCCAAAGAAGTAGCGGCAGAAGGCATTCGTGTCAACGCGGTGCGCCCCGGCATTATTGACACCGACATCCACGCCAGCGGCGGCCAGCCAGACCGCGCAAAGCAAGTCGCCCCGCAAGTACCCATGCAACGCGCAGGCACAGCTGATGAGGTGGCGCAAGCCATTCTGTGGCTGATGAGCCCGCAAGCCAGCTACACCACCGGCGCGCTGCTGGACGTATCGGGAGGACGCTAATCATGGACTTGAAGCCCCTTATCACCCTGCTGGCCATCGTCAACCCACTGGCCATCGTGCCGTTTTTTATTCACTACACCCAAGGGTTTGACCGCGAGCAGCTTGGCAAGACGGTGCTGATTTCGTCATTCAGCGCATTTGTGGTGATTGCGGTGAGTGCACTGGCGGGCCTACAGATACTGGAGTTTTTTGGTATCTCGCTGGCCAGCTTTCAGGTGGGTGGCGGCATGCTGCTGTTGACCTCGGCATTGAACATGCTGAATGCCCAACCCGCAGAGGCCAAAACCAGCAGCCACGAGCTGGAAGACGGCGCAGAAAAAGCCGCCATGGGCGCCAGCATTGCCGTGGTGCCGCTGACCATACCGCTGCTGACCGGCCCGGCCACCATATCCACCGTGGTGATTTACGCCGACAAAGCCAAGACACTGCTGCAACTTATGACGCTGGTGGGCTACGGCGTGGTAATCGCGCTGGCCACCGCACTGTGTTTCTCGCTGGCCCAACCCATTGCCCGCGTACTGGGCAAAACCGGCATCAACGTGATGACCCGACT
>JBJOLD010000172.1:0-2678 GCA_046045765.1 Pseudomonadota bacterium
CAGCTCTTGGAACGCCGATAATATTTGGGTGTCTTTCATGTTTGTCGGATTTTGACTCCATTCACTCCCCTGCCGCCCATGTCCCAAAACCAATTTGATAAAAAGTCCCAAGCGTGGTCCGCGCTGTTTTCTGAACCCATGAGCGATCTGGTCAAGCGCTACACCTCCAGCGTGTTTTTTGACAAGCGGCTGTGGCAGGCCGACATCACTGGCAGCCTAGCCCATGCCGACATGCTGGCAGCCCAAGGCGTCATCAATTCGGTAGACCATGCCGCTATCCAAAGCGGCATGGCCACGATCTGGAGCGAGATTGAATCTGGTGCGTTTGAATGGAAGCTCGACCTAGAGGACGTGCACCTCAATATTGAAGCCCGGTTAACCCAATTGGTGGGTGATGCCGGCAAACGCCTGCACACCGGCCGATCCAGGAACGACCAGGTTGCCACTGACGTACGCCTCTGGCTGCGCGGTGAAATCGACCTGATTGCCGAGCTGATTATCGATTTGCAAAAGTCTTTGGTCGATGTGGCAGAAGCAAATACCGAGGTCATCCTGCCCGGCTTTACCCACCTTCAGGTGGCTCAACCCGTAAGCTTTGGTCACCACATGCTGGCCTATGTAGAAATGTTCAGTCGCGATGCCGAGCGCATGTTCGAGGTGCGTAGCCGCACCAATCGCCTGCCCTTGGGGTCAGCAGCCCTGGCAGGCACCAGCTACCCGCTGGACCGGGAGCGAGTAGCACGCACGCTGGGCATGGTGGATACAGCAGGCAACGCACAGGTGTGCCAAAACAGCCTGGACGCTGTAAGCGACCGCGACTTCGCCATTGAGTTCACCGCTGCAGCCAGCCTATGTATGGTGCATATCAGCCGCATGAGCGAAGAACTGATCATCTGGATGAGCCAAAACTTTGGCTTTATCAAGATTGCCGATCGCTTCACCACCGGCAGCTCCATCATGCCGCAGAAGAAAAACCCCGACGTACCCGAACTGGCGCGTGGCAAAACCGGCCGCGTAGTGGGCCATCTGATGGGCCTGATCACCCTGATGAAGGGTCAACCCTTGGCCTACAACAAAGACAACCAAGAAGACAAAGAGCCCCTGTTTGATACCGTAGACACGCTCAAGGACACGCTGCGCATTTTTAGTGAAATGATCGGTGGCCAGCTCAACCCAGCGACCGGAAAAAAAGAAGGTAGCCTCACCGTTAACGTTGAGGCCATGGAACGCGCTGCACTCAAGGGCTACGCCACTGCCACCGACCTGGCCGACTATTTGGTGAAAAAAGGTCTGCCATTCCGTGATGCGCATGAAACCGTTGCCCACGCAGTCAAAGCCGCTACCAACCACGCTTGCGACCTGTCGGAACTGCCATTGGCCGTCCTGCAAGAGTTCAATCCCACCATTGAAAAAGACGTGTATGAATGTTTGAGCCTGCGTGGTTCACTGAATGCCCGCAACACGCTAGGAGGCACAGCACCTGCTCAGGTCCGCGCCCAAATTGCACGTCATCGCATACGATTGACTGCTAACTTGGTGTCTCTTTCAGCCCCGATACCCGAATAAACAAGTAGTGCGCCAGCAAGCTCCAAATTCTGCGCAGCGAATGCCTTCATAACGGTCATGTCATCAGCCCGAAATAAAGGCATAAGCACTGCCGACAACGAGCAGGGTTTCGACAATCAGCGGCACCGATCACGATAGAGATTTTTTCACGCAGCAAACGCTATATTTCACGCGGCAAACCGGACAGGTGCAGCCTAGCCGCGATTACCATGCGGACTCATCCGAGGAGACATCTACATGACCGTAATCACCACCATTGAAGATCTGCGCGTAATGGCCAAAAGGCGGGTGCCCCGCATGTTTTACGACTACGCTGACTCGGGCAGCTGGACCGAAAGCACCTACCGCGCCAACAGCGCTGATTTTCAAAAAATCAAGCTGCGTCAGCGTGTCGCGGTCAACATGGAAAACCGTTCCACTGCCACCACTATGGTGGGGCAGGTCGTAAAAATGCCGGTATGCATTGCACCCGTGGGCCTGACAGGTATGCAATGCGCCGACGGCGAAATTAAGGCGGCCAAGGCGGCTGAGAAATTTGGCATTCCGTTCACCCTGTCGACCATGAGCATTTGCTCGATAGAGGACATTGCCGAAAACACCACTGCGCCGTTTTGGTTTCAGCTCTACATGATGCGTGACCGTGAGGCCATGACCCGCATGATCGAGCGCTGCAAGGTAGCCAAGTGCAGCGCCTTGGTGCTCACACTGGATTTGCAGGTCATCGGCCAACGCCACAAAGACCTGAAAAACAAGATGCGGGCATCGGTCATTCCCACGCTGGGCAACATTCTCAACATTGCCACCAAACCGGGCTGGGTGCTGGGCATGATGGGCACGCGCCGCCATACGTTTCGTAACTTGGTGGGCCATGTGAAAGGCGTGAGCGACATGAGTTCGCTGGCCTCGTGGACCAACGAGCAATTTGACCCAACCCTGAGTTGGGACGACGTGGCCTGGGTCAAGGCGCAGTGGGGCGGCAAGCTCATCCTCAAAGGCATCATGGACGCAGAAGACGCCAAACTAGCCGTAGCCAGCGGTGCCGACGCCATTGTGGTGAGTAACCACGGTGGCCGTCAATTGGACGGAGCACCCAGCAGCATCGAGGCCCTGCC
>JBJOLD010000193.1:0-5097 GCA_046045765.1 Pseudomonadota bacterium
AACAATTTACAAGTGCTCGTTATCGATGATGAGCCAGACTTGCGCGTCTTGTACGAGCTTACGCTGCTGCGGGAAGGTTATGGGGTGCACACTGCCGCTACGGTGGCAGAGGCACAGGCACTTCTCGCTGCGCGACCATTCGACTTGGTCATCACCGATATGCGGCTGCCTGACGGCATGGGCACGGCCATATTGCACACCATTAAAAGCCAGCTACGCAGTGAGCGGTGTATTGTGATTACAGCCTATGGGTCTGCAGAGAATGCAGTTGAGTCGCTCAAAGCCGGAGCTTTTGACTACTTGACCAAGCCGGTCGACCTCAAACAGTTCCGAAGTGTAGTGGCAGCGGCAGCACAAGCAGCCGATAAAGCAGCCAAGCAGCCGACAAAGCCCCTTCGAACCGTTGCCAATGAAGACGCGATGGCCCGACTTGCGGGCAACTCAGCTTCGATGCGTTCTGTTAAGGAACGCATCACCAAAGTAGCGCGCAGCATGGCCCCTGTACTGATACGCGGAGAGTCGGGCACCGGGAAAGAATTGGTTGCGAATGCCTTGCATGCCAGCAGTCACCGTTTTAATGGTCCCTGGGTGGCGGTGAATTGCGGCGCCATTCCGGAAAACCTGCTGGAGGCCGAGTTTTTCGGTTCAAAAAAAGGGGCCTACACCGGTTCTGCACATGACCGAGAGGGGTTTTTTCGTGCTGCAAGCGGAGGAACGCTATTTTTAGATGAAATTGGTGATCTACCTCTGGCCATGCAGGCCAAATTACTGCGCGCGATCCAAGAGCGCTGCATTCGTCCACTAGGCAGCAGTCAAGAAGAATCGGTAGATGTGCGCATTGTGAGCGCTACCCATAAAGACCTGCCGCGAGAGGTTATTGAGGGGCGCTTTAGGCAAGATTTGTTTTACCGGCTTAACGTCATTGACATCCACATCCCCCCGCTGCGCGAACGTAGCGAAGATTTACCTATGATTTGCGAGGCTTTACTGCGCAGGATAGCCCAAGAATCAGGTGTGGCTGTACCCCAAATACCTGCCAACATGCTCAACAAGCTGCAAACGCTGCCCTTGGATGGCAACGTGCGCGAACTCGAGAACCTGCTGCACCGGGCACTGGCATTGGCGGAGGACGGCGTACTCTGCTTGGACATCCCGGCCCCTAAACCCGAAGCCGTAAGCGGACTGCCTCAACCGTTGGGCACAACTGTGGCTGCATCGCTGCCAGAAGACCTGCAAGGTCACCTTGACCAACAAGAGCGCGATATTTTGATTCGCACATTGAAAGAAACGGGATTCAACCGCACTGTTGCAGCCAATCGACTAGGCTTAAGTTTGCGCCAGATTCGGTATCGTATTGCCAGACTTAAGATTGACACGCCCAACACGCAAGAAGATGGGTCGGATGCGGCATAGCTCCAGGGAACCAAACCGAAATTGGGACAAAGGGTGGTATCGCCCCGCCCAAAAGCTACTCTCGCCCAACTTTGGCTCCAGACCCGAGAATGCACATATCGACTTGATCGTTTTGCACTCCATTAGCCTACCGCCAGGGCAGTATGGCGGTAATGAAGTGCAGGCTTTTTTTACCAATCAACTCAATTGGGATGCACACCCGTATTTCAAAAGCATTCAAGGGTTAGAAGTTTCGTCGCACTTCTACGTCCGCAGAAATGGGGAAATATGGCAATTTGTGAGCTGTGATGACCGTGCATGGCACGCCGGCCAATCCAGCTACCGAGGACGCAACAACTGTAACGACGACTCTATTGGTATCGAACTCGAAGGACTGGAAGGCAACACTTTTGACGCCGCACAATACCGGTCGTTACAGGTTCTTTGCTCTGCACTCGTTCGGAAATATCCCATTTCCTACATTGCAGGTCATGAACATATCGCCTCAGGGCGAAAAGCCGACCCCGGTCAAGGCTTCAATTGGAAATTTTTGCAGCACAGTGTTGGTTTGCAGACACAGTGTTTTCCCGATGGGGTTTTTGAAACTTGATTGTGCCTGCCAATTGAAATCTCACCACATTTGCCCACGAATAGCGCACTAATACCGCACTGGCAATTTTCTTTGAGTACACTACAGGTAGTGGCTAGTAACCGTTCAACACACCAGATATAGTGTGCGGTGTATGCTTCAATGCAAAAGCAGCCAAGTATTTCAAGTCCACTCCAGTACCCGGCCCAACCCATAAAAAAATCACCGATTTAGACGAGGAAGTCATGCAATCTGTATCCACTGTTTCCACTTTATTGCCCGTTAGTGCAATGGCTGGTCAAAGCACGCCAAATTTAGCAGCAGGCGCTTCTGACGCCCTGACCCACTACCAAATCATCCGCCGTAACGGCGCGGTAGTGTCATTCGAACCTAACAAAATTGCCGTGGCTATGATGAAGGCGTTCTTGGCAGTGCACGGCACCCAGGGGGCAGCTTCTGCCAGCGTTCGCGAAACGGTTGACGAACTTACCCAACAAGTAATCCGCGCATTGGTTCGTTCCCGCCCTGGCGGCGGGACATTCCACATTGAAGATGTACAAGATCAAGTTGAGCTGGGGTTGATGCGCGGTGGGCACCACGAAATTGCACGCGCTTATGTGCTTTATCGCGAGAGCAGGTCCCAAGAACGCGCAAAGCACGCGTCTGAGACCGCACCAGCAGCTGCAATTTTGCATGTACTGGACGGCGGACAACGTATTGCACTTGACCTGAACAAAATGAGGGTGCGCATTGAAACTGCGTGTGCCAACTTGGGGGCGGATGTAAAAGCAGGCCCAATCGTTGCGGAAACCATGCGCAATCTGTACGACGGCGTACCCATGGACGAGGTTTACAAGGCATCCATCTTAGCGGCCCGCACTCTGATCGAGAAGGACCCCGATTACACCTTTGCCACAGCGCGTCTGCTGTTTCATACCATCTCCCGCGAAGTTTTAGGGCGCGACGTAGCGCAGGCAGATATGCCTTCTGCCTACGCTGACTACTTTCCAGGTTTTATCAAAAAAGGTGTGGACGCCGACTTGTTGGACGAAAAACTACTGCAGTTCGACTTAAAGCGCTTGGGTGCAGCACTTAAGGCAGATCGCGATTTGAACTTTGACTACCTCGGTCTTCAAACCCTTTACGACCGCTACTTTTTGCATATTGGTAAAGCGCGTATCGAGTTGCCACAAGCATTTTTCATGCGGGTTGCCATGGGACTATCTCTCAACGAAATTGACCGAGAAACCCGGGCTATTGAGTTTTACGAAATTTTGTCGTCTTTTGATTTCATGTCTAGCACGCCTACGCTGTTCAACAGCGGCACGCTGCGCTCGCAACTCTCTAGCTGCTACTTAACGACTGTGCCAGACGACCTGGATGGCATCTACGAATCCATCAAAGAAAATGCATTGTTATCGAAGTTCGCAGGTGGGTTGGGTAACGACTGGACGCGTGTTCGTGCATTAGGCTCTCACATCAAGGGCACCAATGGCGAATCGCAGGGCGTGGTCCCATTCCTCAAAGTGGTGAACGACACCGCAGTTGCGGTAAACCAGGGCGGCAAACGCAAAGGCGCAGTGTGCACCTACTTGGAAACATGGCATCTCGATATTGAAGAATTCTTGGAGTTGCGCAAAAACACCGGTGACGATCGCCGCCGTACACACGACATGAACACGGCCAATTGGATCCCTGATCTATTCATGCGCCGCGTAATGGAGAAGGGTACTTGGACACTGTTCTCTCCCTCAAATGTGCCTGATCTACATGACTTGTTTGGAGCTGCTTTCGAAAAAGCGTACGTTGCCTACGAAGAAAAAGCGGCGCGCGGTGAAATCAAACCGGCACGCACCTTACAAGCCAGCGACCTGTGGCGGAAGATGCTCACCATGCTATTTGAAACTGGCCATCCTTGGATCACGTTCAAAGACGCTTGCAATGTGCGATCGCCTCAACAGCATGCTGGCGTGGTGCACTCATCAAACCTTTGTACGGAAATCACACTCAACACATCAGACACTGAGACAGCTGTTTGCAACCTGGGTTCTGTGAATCTATTGCAACACTTAAAAGATGGTGAAAACGGCAAAGAGCTTGACCACGACAAACTCAAACGCACCATTAAAACAGCAATGCGCATGTTGGATAACGTCATTGATATCAATTATTACGCTGTTAAAAAAGCACGTGACTCCAATATGCGCCACCGTCCTGTAGGCCTCGGCATCATGGCATTCCAGGACAGCTTGTATGCACAGCGAATTCCCTATGCAAGCGACGCTGCAGTTCAATTTGCAGATACTTCCATGGAGGCTGTCAGCTACTACGCATACTGGGCTTCCACCGAATTAGCGAAAGAGCGCGGCAAATACTCCAGCTTCAAAGGGTCGTTATGGGATAAGGGCGTACTTCCACCTGATACCTTAGATAGGTTGGCACAAGCACGTGGTGGGTATGTAGAGGTTGACCGTTCATCTACGCTTGACTGGGATGCCTTGCGCAAGAAAATTGCGACTGACGGAATGCGTAACTCCAACTGTGTAGCTATTGCGCCAACAGCAACCATTTCTAACATCATTGGCGTAGATGCATCAATTGAGCCGTGCTTTGGTAACTTGTCCGTAAAGTCCAACCTCTCAGGAGAATTCACGGTCATCAATAGCTACTTGGTGCGAGATCTCAAGCGTCTTGGGTTGTGGGACGATGTGATGGTGATGGATCTCAAGCACTTCGATGGATCGCTGGCGCCTATTGATCGTGTTCCAGCGGAAATTAAACAACTGTACGCCACCGCCTTTGAGGTAGAAACACGTTGGCTTGTTGAGGCCGCTTCTCGCCGCCAGAAGTGGATTGACCAAGCGCAGTCGCTCAATATTTACATGGCGGGGGCATCTGGCAAAAAGCTGGATGAAACCTACAAATTGGCATGGCTGCGTGGCCTCAAAACTACGTACTACTTACGCACAATGTCTGCAACACATGCCGAGAAGTCGACTGTATCTGCTGGTCGAATGAATTCAGTCTCCTCTGGCAATGAGTCGCCAGCAGCTCCCCGGGCCTCTAGCGCGCTGGAAGCCGCTGCTGCAGCAGCGTATATGCAAATGGAATTGGCC
>JBJOLD010000307.1:0-8432 GCA_046045765.1 Pseudomonadota bacterium
CCGCATTGTTTCAGTCAAACCCTTCCATGCCCAAAGCCCGCAAGCACGCCGCCCATCTGAGCAGCAACCCCAACGATCTAGAAGCCGCGTTCTATGAGGCCTTGCAGGCGGGGGACTTGGAGCGCTTGATGGCGCGCTGGGCAGACGATGAAGACATCGTCTGCATTCACCCCGGTGGGTCGCGCATTGTTGGCACAGCAGCCATACGCGCAGCGTTTGAGGCCATGTTCTCGGAAGGCGGCACGATCAACGCCCACCCAGAGCACATTCGCCGGGTAAATGCTATGGCCAGTGCCGTGCACAGTGTGCTGGAGAAAATTGAAATACTAACCCCTGAGGGGGTCGCACAGGCCTATGTGCTGGCTACTAACGTGTACCACAAGACACCCCAAGGATGGCGCATGGTGGTACACCATGCCAGCCCCGGAACGCCCCATGCAGCACACGAAGAGCAGCAGCCCTCGAAGGTGCTGCATTGATGCAAATTAGACCCCCAGCCCACGCCTACATTGCGTAAGCAGCTATGAATTATGTAGCACCTCTCTGGTTGCCAGGCGGCAATTTGCAAACCATTTGGCCTGCGTTGTATTCGCGCAGGGTGTTTGGCCCGCACCCCCATTACCGCCGTGAACGTTGGGCCACGCCCGATGCGGATTTTGTTGATGTGGACTGGCTAGACATTGCACCAACCCAGGTGCGAGATCCGCGTAATCCACAACCGCTGCTGGTGATGTTCCACGGCCTGGAGGGCTCATCGCGCAGCCATTACTCTGAGGCCTTCGCAGACTTTTGCCAAGAGGTGGGATTGGCGTTTGCGGTGGTGCATTTCCGGGGCTGCAGCGGAGAGATTAACGTGGCACCGCGCGCCTACCACTCGGGCGATTTTGAAGAAATTGGCTGGGCGTTGCAGCGCATGCGACAAAGCCATGTGGGGCCTATCATCGCCGTGGGCGTGTCTCTGGGTGGCAACGCCTTGCTGCGCTGGGCCGAAGAGGCGGGTAGCTTTGCTTCGCAGACGGTCTGCGCAGTGGCGGCGGTGTCCTCACCCATTGACCTCGCGGCCGGTGGCTGGGCAATAGGCCGCGGTTTTAATCGGCTGGTTTACACGCGTATGTTTCTTAACAGCATGAAGCCCAAGGCACTGGAGAAGTGGCAGCAGTTTCCGGGTTTGTTTGACAAAGAGGCGCTCATGGCTGCCAAAGACTTGTACGAGTTCGACAACGTATTTACAGCACCTTTGCACGGATTTAAAAGTACCGAAGACTACTGGGGCCGCGCGTCTGCCAAGCCCCTTTTGCACACCATCCGCATTCCCGCTTTGGTCGTAAATGCCCGCAACGATCCGTTCGTGCCGGCCTGGAGCCTGCCATCGCAGGCGGATGTGGGCCGGTGCGTCACCTTGTGGCAGCCCGCGCACGGCGGGCACGTGGGCTTTCCGCACGGCAGGTTGCCGGGCCATGTACGCACCATGCCAAACGCGGTGGGCGGCTGGCTACTTCAGCAACTGCATTGAGGTGACAACGCGATGGACGATATCGTTAAAAAAGCCATGGTCAAATGGCCCAATGTGCCTGATTGCTACGGTTGGTTAGGTTTGGATGCGCGCGGCAACTGGTACATGCGAGACGATGCGGCGCAGGCAGTCGGTGCATTTGCCAGTGGGCTGCCAGGGGCCAAGGGCAGCCTGCTGCAGCACGAAAAGCTTATCGAATTCATCCAACGCAACTACTCCTGCGACACCCAAGGCGAATGGTTCTTTCAAAACGGCCCCCAGCGCGTGTACGTAGAATTGCAAGCCACGCCTTGGATATGGCGTGTCGATGCGGCAGCAGGTATTACGTCCCATGCGGACGGGGCAGCCACCTACCAAGCGGCCTTGATGGATGAGCACGGCTGGCTCTATCTACAAACCTCGGCCGGCTTTGGCTTGGTGCATACCCAAGACATGGCTAACGCCGCGCTGGCAATTGAGATTGGGCACTGGAGCGTGCAAGAAGTTGAGTTACTTCAACTGCCAAAACGCTATGGCTATGCCACCAGCCCACAAAAAAACCGACAAATGTCGGCTTTTCGGAATGCCTAAGCGGCTTGCACCACCTAGCGCTTCTCGGTTTAGTTACTTAGCTGCTTCGGGCTTCTTGGGCTCATTAAACTTAGCGCCACCGGCGTTGGCCATATAAACCACTGCGCGAGCCACTTCATAGTCAGAGAAATCACCACCGCCTTGTGCGCCCATGGCGCCTTTGCCCTTCAGTGCTGAATTCCACAAGGCATCAAAGCCGGTTTTAACGCGGGGAGCCCATGCTGCCGTATCGCCGAACTTAGGTGCACCTGCTGCGCCTGCCGTGTGACACGCTGTGCACTGTGCTTTGAACACTTGCTCGCCAGTCTTCATCTCGCGATTTGCATCACGAATTTCAACCATACCAATCTTTTGAATGCGTTCAGCAGTGGCGCGCTCAACATTCACAGCACCCGCAGCGGGCTTATTTTGGGAGGTAACTGCGTACACAAGCCCAATAATGATGAAAATTGGAATAACAAATGAGAAAAACACCGCCACTAACAATTGTTTAGGTGTCTTGATTGGGCCAGTGTGGGCTTCATCGTGTTCAGTGGCGTGGCTGTTATCGCTCATGTGTTCCTCATAAAATCAGGTGCTCTGCGGGTGAGCCCGGATTATAGCGGCCCACATTAGGATTGCACCTACAATGCACAGCGTTGCGGCTGTAGCTCAGTGGATAGAGTATTGGCCTCCGAAGCCAAGGGTCGTGGGTTCGATCCCCGCCAGCCGCACCACCAGAGGGGAAACCGCAGGGTCTTTGTTTACGTGGGCAAGACTTTCGCTATTGACCAATATCTAAATGCAAACGGCACGGTTCTCAGTGGCTCACTTGTGGCCCATGAGCTTTTTGGTAATGCTGGTTTTGAATATCGGCTTCATTGCTTTCACGCCTAGTGCCTGACAAGCCAGATTCAAAAATAACAGGAGGCGGCAACGGTATGGAAGAAGACGCGCTTGAACAGCTCCGAGCCCACGTTCGCGCACCTTTGACGACCGACAAGGTTGCAGAAGACAAAAGACTAAAAGCCGAAATTCTGTTGATGCGCTGTCATGTCCGCATAGTTGAAGACAAACCGGGCCGCCTAATTTGTGCAGGCAGTTACGGTCAGGCTGATGTTGACCAAAAAGAGGCCACTCTGTTTGATATTGAAACCCAAAAGCTCCTACGTTGGCAGCCCTACAAGAGCCACCTGTTCGCTGTCCACCGCGCGCTTTGCTGGGCGGTGTTGGGGATATCCATCGGTTGATGGGCAAGACTTCGCTCGCTGCCAGTTCAGATCTATACCTTGAACCTCTCCACAGTAACTGTGAACTGAGTTGGGGATAACTTCGGGGCAAGTGGGCTAGACCCGCATGCCCATTGGAGTTGCAGAGACTGCTCGAAAAGCAGGCACATGCGTGATAGCCAAGTTATACGCCGTAACACCAAACTGTCAAAATGTAATTGTGATTGTGACGGTATCTGAATACGGGGTGACCGATGTCATCGCATCCTGTCCGGCCGGAATGCGCCCATAAATGGAGACAATGGCACCCGATCGTGCGGTAACACCGGCACCCGTCACCGCCGCACCAATGCCACCAACGCCACCCAAAACAGTTGTGTAAGCAATGCTGTCGTACAGGTTGTAGGACAAGACATTGGTTCCACTTGTCATTGTGCGCGCATTGATGTTGCCGCTTGAGCCCGCGCTAAAGGTCGCCACATATGGCACCGCGACAGTACACCGACCCACCGTAAACGAGCCCACGGCCGTGGTCGGTGTTGCGGAAAAAACGTTGTAATTTCCGAATGCCACCGGTACGATAGATCGCACCCGGCAAACCGCATTGGCCTGAAAACAGAGCAGCGTCGTCAGTAGCACAACCAAGCATTTGCGCTTGGTAGATGCAGTTGAGAGTTTCATGGCAAGACTCCATGGCAAACCACTCTGCCCAAATCGGGTAAGGGGTCATTTGAGGGCTCAAGCGAAATATCAAATGCACAGCTCTGATTTTTCCAGCGAGCCACGAATTTGTTTTGTTTGACTAGTCCCGTCACATAGACCTCGCCATCGTTAGCCACTGGGAACCTGGTTTCACCTGCGTTGACTTCGACCGTACTGCCCGCAGGGAGTGTCTGGCCATTGTCTAGCATGATTTGAAATAAAGCGCCGCTGGCCTTGCGTATTGGGAACTCAGCCAGCACACCTGTCCGAAAATACGGTGTCGCCTCCACACTGAGCGCGTCGACCTGTGCATTAAGCGGCAGGTCGCGCGAATCGATGCGAATTTTGTTGTTTTCATAAGCGCGTAGTCGTGGCAGCACCACATTGCCAGAAGCATTGGTCACGCCAGCAAGTTGGTTGTCCGTGTAGACGCGTACCCCCGGAAAATCAGCCACATGGGCAACACCAAAACTGTCACTGATCCAGCTACTGCGGTAGGCATGACCGCCAAGCACCGCAACCCCGCCGCGGACACTACCACGTAAGGCGGTTTCCTCACCAGTCCGAGCCGCTTCAACCTCGTAGGCGCCGGTGCTGTTCTGGTAGTCAAGAACGCCGTGCGCACGACCTGAATCGCTGGCAGTGACTTGGTAGCCAACACTACCATCAACCGCTACGCTTTTCTGAAGGGTCGCTACAGTTTCATGCATGCCTCCCTGCGTATTCATTTGCGACAAAGTGAAGTTGTGATGGCGCTCCAGCGGTACGTTCAAAAACAGACCTAGTTGGGTGCTGGTCTCGTCTGACCGAGACCTGACAAGGGAGACAGACAGCGCTCCCAAGCGACCCAAGGAACGCGAGTAGCTGACCGTTGTCACGTCTAGACTGGACTGGTCATAGGCATCGAGCTTTAAGAACGACAGACCCAATGCACCCCAGTTTCCGATGGTGTAGCCGACACTGGCTGACAACTGCCGGGCTATGGGATATTGCGTGGCAGTATTGCCAACTTGCCTGAAGCCGCTGCTGGCCCATTGCGAATGAATCCCGTAACTGAAGGCTTGCGACTGGCGATCAAAGCCGAGCGAAAAGTGTTCTCCCCTGTCTGTCTCACCCCCCACATGACTTTGGCTCGTAGCCAGGCCGGTGTTGACAATGCCTAACTGGGGCACCAAAAACATGCCGCTGGCGCCAACCGCCTGCTGCTGGAGCTGCATTTCAAAGTGTAATTCACCCGTAAAGCTATCGCTAAAACCTTGCCGGCGGGTTGCTGCTGCAATCCAGTTTCCATAGTTGTCGCTATTGATACCGATGTTCTCGCGTACAAAGCCGGCCTCATACGAAAAATCAGTCAACCCCTTGGCTAGCAGTCCGGCACTGGCATAAAACGGTTTGGTAATCACCTGTTCGCGCCCAAGCATGTCGCGCACCACCATGCGTACTTCGCCATTGCCACTCATCACCGGCAGGTTGGTGATGGAAAAAGGACCTGGGGGCACCTCGCGGCGAGCGGCGAGCGCATTGTTCACATAGACATCCACCGTTGACGGCAAAGTGGCCAGCCCAGCAGCCTGTTGAACCGGGGACGTAATAAAGCCTGGTTGAGTTGAAAAATTGCTGGATAGCTGAATGCCCCCCATGCGCACCGCACGGCCCCAAGTCCCTGCGCGGTTCACTACATCACCAAACCGCCAGCTTTGGCGTTGACTCAGGTCGTCGGCTGTCCAAGTGGTGTCAAGCCGAATAAAGCGACCATTTGAACCCATCTCAGGTGCCACCACACCCATGGTGCCAACACCGCCATTACCAAACACGCCCACCTCAAATATGCCTGCACCTTGCCGTGTGCTGCCGGACTGGGTCCCGACGAGCTCATAGTTTAAAAATCCACCCTTATCCACTTCGCGTGGTTTGCGTGCAAAGTGGTCCGGTAAAACCTGTGTGGTGGCTGTAAAAGCCGCAGCATCAGCTTCAACAACGAGGCTTTGTTTGATGGAATTGAAGGTGTAGCGCAACTCTTTGTTGTCACCCAGAGAATAATAGTCAAGCCCATCGTGCTGCATGGGCGGCGTAAGCATGGGGCGTAATCGCCACAGTTTCAGATCATCGCCTGTTACCCAAAATACACCTTCGGTGTCTTGTAGCACCAGCACAGGCTCCGGGAAAGTCTGGCCATTGATATCAACAATCAGCAGCCACTCTTTCATTTCCTGAACTACAGGGGTGGCCGCCGCCAATTTGAGAGAGGCCGGACTCAGCAGCGGCTCCATTTTGAGTTCAAGTTCTTGAGCCTTGACACCGCAATTGTGGAGAAGAGTAAGCAGCAAAATAGGCGCAGTAATGACGTTACGGTGCATCTATTTCAAGTTCTTGATCCAGATTGCCCGCGTCAGTCGTGGCCGTCAACCGTAGGCGTGTATCGCTGATGCGCACGGATGTATCTAGCTTGATCGTCCACTCACGACTTTGGCCGCCCAGCAAGTAAGAGGAAATTGACTGTAGTGCCAGCACCGTATTGGTGCCTGGCTTGATGAGCTTGAAGTCCTGCACTTGCAGGTGAGCATTGCCCTCGTTGGTCGCGCGAATAAGGAACGCATGCTCCTGGGCTTGGTACCTTATTTTCCAGGACGGCTTAGGTGTCGCGCTACTGCCGGAGACGGCAAATACCGGAATACTGATGCGAAGAGCCACTTGTAAACCATTAAATCCGGGCTGTGGTGGAGGCGGCACCTCTTGCAAAAAAATTCGGTAGGTTAGTTCTTGCTCAGGGTCTAGCGGCCGACGCAAGGCAACGCGCACCACCTGCTCGGCTCCTGCTGCAATGGTGGCAATCGGAGGGGTAACCAGAATTTGTTTGGTGGGTTCAAACACATCCTCGCCATTTTTTTGCGTCCATGCCCGTGCTTCAATCCGGATGATTGACGTTTCCTTGTCGTCATTGCGCAGTATTAACGCAGCGCTTAATTGATCGGGGGCAAGCTCTACCCGCACCGGATCAATTTGAAATGCACCCGCTTGGGCGTTAGTCACAAAAAAGGTGAAAAAAATGCAGGCGTTTAAAAATTTAGGGAACATGGTTGAAGGCACACACTACAGCGCACGCACGGCCAGTGCTAAGGGGAATTCATAAATGCCGGTTTGAATACCTGGTCTAAGATCAAAGCGGTAGCTCAGGTTGCTGGCAATCCCATGAATACCTGCGCCGACTTGCGAAACCGTTCCCCCCTCTTGGCCGAGCTTGACATGGCTACCCAAGCCTTCAATGCTCACTGAATGGAATAAATCACTTTTCACTTGAAAATCAACCACGTAATTGCCGCCTTTGGTGGCGCGCACCGAAAATTGGGAAGCATTGGCCACATCAACATAGCCCCGCGCGATGTCGGCTTGGGTGATGTTGATGCTATTGGCCTGAAAATCTGTTTTAAGGTGCGCACTGGCGCGAACGGTGGCCGATACTGGGATGTTGGCCGAGAGGTTTGCCGCCTCGGCAGGGGCGGGGGCCAGGACACTCGTTAGTGCCAAAGCGCAAACCATCGCGGCGGCAACCAACTTACGCTGCAGTGCCAGCCCGTGCTCAATCTGCACGCTAGTGGCGTGACCACGCGCCACCAGCGTATCGCCCAAGCGCGTGCCAGAGACGCGTCGCTGCTCTAAGGCCTGGGTCAGTTGCTCGGGAGAAATGTCGCCATTGGCGACCAAAACATTACCAAGTTGTAAGGGCGCATTGAGGACAGGGTTGTCCTGATTGCGCTGAAAAGCCAGTGCTACATCCAGCTCGGCAGGCGCCAGCCAGTCGTGGGCAATCAGAATCTGGCCAATGGGTTTTTTGCTCGCACTTTGCTGCGCCAGAGCTTTATCAATCTGCCACTTTTTCAAGTGACAGGCGTCAAGCAACAAGCCCCCCAGCGACTGGCGTTCGCCGGCTGCCAGCAGCGTTAGGTCGCCGCCACGGTCAAGGTAACTCTGAATACCGAGTGCCTGAACGAGTTCAGCGCCCTTCTCTACGCCAAAACGCGTGAGCGCCTCCCCTAACCGGGAGGTATGAGAAGGCGGGCTGGCATTCACCATATGGCGGGGTAAAGAGAGTTAGCCGGGGGAGTTGATCAGAAGTTGATCGTTGCCACAACTGTGTCGGAGTAGCTATCCACAGAGACGTCTTGGCCGGAAGCTAACTGGCCACAAACTTTGTAGGTTCTCCCGGCTTTGCCTGTCGAATTTGTAAGGGCTAGGCTGGTCGCACCTATAGTGTTAGTCCATGCGGAACCTGCGCCATAGACTGGGCAAGCAGCACCGACAGCGTTAGTCAGCGGTTGCATCAGGTTATAGGCCAGTTTGTCGGAGGTCAAGCCGCCATTCATGTTGCGTGTGCCCACGAAGTTTGAACCATTCCCCAAACCAACCCACAAGCCCGCGGCACCCTTGGTGCACGCTACTGT
>JBJOLD010000356.1:0-6153 GCA_046045765.1 Pseudomonadota bacterium
AAGTTGACGACATGGTCGCAGGCATCTCTAGCCTCATGGAACCCATCATTATTGTGATTTTGGGTTCGGTAATTGGCGGTATTGTGGTCGCCATGTACTTGCCAATTTTCAAATTGGGCCAAGTCGTTTGATGCTCAGCGGCGTTCTGTGGATGGATGCAAGCCTTATCGGTATTCTGGGGCTTCTGATAGGAAGCTTTCTTAATGTCGTGGTACACCGCCTACCAAAGATGATGGAACGTCAATGGAAGCGTGAATGTGCCGAGCTATCGGGTAAAGAATCAGCCATAGCAGAACCATTCAATTTGATGGTGCCTAGGTCACGGTGTCCCCATTGTGGGCACCACATCCATTGGTATGAAAACATTCCTGTATTGAGCTACGTCGCGTTGCGCGGTGCCTGCTCCAGCTGCAAAGCACCGATTAGCGTTCGATACCCGCTGGTGGAACTCGTAACCGGTGGTCTATTTTTCTTTTGCATTTGGCAATGGGGCGCAACCATGGCTGGTTACGTGGCATGCGTATTTTCGGCATGTCTGTTGACTCTGGCATTGATTGACTGGGATACCACGCTACTGCCCGATGACCTCACGCTACCCTTGCTGTGGCTGGGGCTGATCTCGGCAGCACTTCAATGGATACAGGTTTCTTTGCAGGCATCTCTTTGGGGTGCGGTTGCGGGATATATGTCGCTTTGGCTGATCTACTGGGCGTTTAAGCTCATCACGGGTAAGGATGGTATGGGCTATGGGGATTTCAAACTGTTTGCCGCGTTAGGTGCCTGGTTCGGTTGGCAAACCTTGATCCCAATTATTTTGATTGCCTCAGTCATCGGTGCAGCAGTCGGGCTCGTTCTGAAAATGAATAGCCAGCTTCGCGAAGGTGGCTATGTTCCGTTCGGGCCGTTCTTGGCGGGTGCTGGCTTTAGCGCCCTTATTTTTGGACCATCAGCATTGCGCCAAATGGTGGGGCTTTAGCCATGGAGGCATTGCACTTGGGCCTAACAGGCGGTATTGGCAGTGGCAAGAGTACGGTTGCAGCGTTGTTGGCGGCCCATGGAGCATGCGTCATCGATGCAGATGCTATCTCCCGAGCAACTACGGCTCCAGGTGGCGCGGCTATTGGGGCGATTCGTGAAATATTCGGCTATGACATGATTACAAACGACGGCGCGCTGGACCGCGAGGCCATGCGCAAACGCGTCTTTTCTGACCCCACCGCCAAGCTGTGCATTGAAGAGATCATTCATCCATTAGTGGGGCAAGCTATCACAGCTCAAACACAAACCGCTCAAAGCAACGGTGCCAAGTGCATTGTTTTCGATCTTCCATTGCTGGTGGAGTCTCCTCGTTGGCGCCAACGCTTAGATCGTGTTTTGGTCGTAGATTGTTTACCGGAGACTCAAATTGCTCGAGTTGTGAAGCGAAGCGCGCTTGCAGAGCATCAAATTCTTCAAATTATAGGCGCCCAAGCCACGCGCAACAAACGGCTTGCTGCTGCTGATGTTGTGCTTTTTAACGATGGCATTGACTTGGGTTCATTGGCCATGCAAGTGGCTGAATTGGTGCCACAGTTCGGGCTATGATTCGGCCACCGGAAATACCAGCGTGATACTTTACGAATACCCCTTCAACGAGCGCATTCGCACTTACCTGCGTTTGGAACAACTGTTCTTGCGTCTGGGCACTTTGATGTCCCGCGAAGATCCACTCGACCACCACTTCGCGCTAGCAACGATCTTTGAGGTCATGGATGTAGGTGCCCGTGCCGATCTAAAGTCAGACGTATTGAAAGATTTAGAGAAGCAAAAACAACTGCTCAACGGCTACCGGGGTAACCCTGCCATTTCAGAAGCAGTGCTCGATAAAATTATTTCTCAACTCGACTACGGCTCCAATGCGATTCACGCACTGCCTGGCAAAGCTGGGCAGTCATTGACTGAAAATGACTGGTTGATGAGCATCCGCAGTCGCATTGGAATCCCCGGGGGAACCTGCGAGTTTGATCTACCTGCCTACTTCGCATGGCAGCACAGAAGCGTTACCACGAGACGGGCAGATTTACTCCGCTGGGCTGCCACGTTGGCGCCACTGGCAGAGTCCATTCAACTATTGCTCAAGATGCTGCGCGATTCAGGCTCTCCACAAAAAGTCGTTGCTGTGTCAGGACAGTTTCAACAAAATCTACCTCAGGGGCGCACGTTTCAGCTACTGCGACTAGCATTGGATCCGCAGCTGGAATTGATTCCAGAAATCAGCGGCAATCGCTTGATGATCTCTATTCGCCTGATGCGCCACGAATCCGACGACCGTCTGCACGCCAGCAACGAAGATGGTGCATTCGAGATGACGCTGTGCTCTTAAATTGAGATATTCGCAAGCCACTGTCACTATGGAACCCAAGATTGTTCGTTGCCCTGCCTGTGCAGGCGATAGCCTCTACGCCGTATCCAACCTCTATCGCCCGTTTTGTAGCGAACGCTGCAAAAATATGGATTTTGGGGCGTGGGCCAGTGAGTCCTTCCGACTTCCGACCGAAGCGCCGCCAGACGACCAGCCTTTTGGTGATGCCAAGCTTCAATAAATAGCAAAAAGCAACTCTAGCCCCGTTGACTATGTGTAACCAGCTACTAAATATGTAGCGCCTATAAAATTTCTCTCGGCTGCAAACCAGTCCAAAACGGGTATGGTGCCGGGCAAAACAGGCCCCACCTGCACCGGCAAATTCTGCCAAGAAAAAGTCTGCGCTTCCCGCATTTGCAATTCTCCAATCCACTGGAATACTTTGCAAAAATGCAGTCGAACCAGCGCATGCGGGTAGTCAATCATCTCGGTTCTCCAAGGCTGCGCTTCGCCAATGTCGATTCCAAGCTCTTCTTGTAGCTCGCGGCGCAAGGCCTGCTCGACCGACTCACCGGCTTCGAGCTTCCCCCCGGGAAACTCCCAGTAGCCAGCATACGGCTTGCCTTCTGGTCGAGAGGTCAACAAGAAAGCACCATCGGGGCGAATCAACACCCCCACAGCGACTTCTACGACAACGCGATCAACGCCGCCAATACGCTGCGCATGCGCATCGGCTACCAAAGGGCCTGTCATATCGTTTGATTCTGGCGACCCGCAAAGTCACGGGCGAATTGCAGCGCAACGCGGCCGCTTCGCGAACCACGCTCTAGAGCCCAGACCAAGGCCTCAGGCCGCGCTGCATCGATAGCGGCCCGCGCAACCCCCAACGAAGCCATCCACTGGGCTGCAATCTGCAAGTATTCTTCTTGATTAAAGGGATAGAAGCTCACCCACAGGCCAAAGCGTTCGGACAAAGAGATTTTTTCCTCCACGCCTTCACCAGGGTGTACTTCACCGTCTTCGGTGTGGGTGTAGGTCAGGTTCTCCGACATGTTTTCTGGCAACAAGTGCCGTCGATTGCTGGTGGCGTAAATGAGCACATTGGGCGTAGCAGCCGCCACCGAACCATCCAGAACCGATTTCAATGCCTTGTAGCCCGGCTCGCCATCATCAAAGCTCAGGTCATCACAGAACACAATGAATTTTTCAGGCCGTGATGCCACCGCTTCAACAATATCGGGCAAATCAACCAAATCCGCTTTGTCCACCTCAATCAAGCGCAAACCTTGAGGTGCGTAAGTGTGTAAGCAGGCGCGAATCAATGACGACTTGCCAGTACCCCGTGCGCCTGTCAGCAGCACATTGTTTGCGGGCAGCCCGCCGACAAATTGGGCCGTATTGCGTTGAATTTTTTCCTTTTGTTGGTCGATCTCTTTGAGGTCGTCCAACGCCATTGCGCCAATGTGGCGCACGGCAGAAATCACACCACGCCCCGTATTGCGTCTGCGGTAGCGAAATGCGATCGAAGCACTCCAGTCAGGCAGCTCTAGTCCTTGGGGCAAAGATGCCTCCACACGCGCCATGAACAGTTCTGCACGCGCAAGAAACTGAACGAATTGATCATTCATAGGTGATGGCTAAATCAGGAGCGGTAATCCGCGTTGATAGTGACGTATTCGTGGCTGAAATCGCAGGTCCAAACGGTCTCGGCCGCTTCGCCGCGCCCCAAGCCCACACGCACCGTAATTTCGCTCTGTTTCATGACACGCTGACCATCTTCCTCCCGGTAGGCAGGATTGCGACCACCCAAGGTCACAACATGCACGTCGTCCAGGTGCAATTCAATCAGCGTCTGATCCAGATCAGCAATGCCGGCATATCCCACAGCCGCCAGAATACGGCCCAAATTGGGGTCACTCGCAAAGAAAGCAGTCTTCACTAACGGAGAATGCGCAATCGCGTAGGCCACTTTGCGGCATTCGTCTGGGGTCGCGCCGCCCTCTACTTTCACAGTAATAAATTTGGTAGCGCCTTCGCCATCGCGAACAATCGCTTGGGCTAATTTGCGGGCTACTGCAAGCATTGCGTCCTTAAGCGCTTTTCCTTCTGGGCTGTTTAACGAGGTAATCTTGTTGTTGCCAGCCTTGTTGGTAGCAATAACAACCAGCGAATCATTGGTGGAGGTGTCGCCGTCGACCGTCACCCTGTTGAATGAGCCTTCAGCCAACTCCAACGACAGCTGCTTCATGAGCGATTGGTCCACACATGCATCGGTTGCGATGAAGCCGAGCATGGTGGCCATGTTGGGGCGAATCATGCCCGCACCCTTGCTGATTCCGGTAATGCTAATCGTCGTACCGCCAATGTCCACCTGCGCTCCGAACGCCTTGGGCACGGTGTCGGTGGTCATGATGCCTTCAGCGGCTTTGCCCCAATTGGTGGGCTTGGCATCAGCGATAGCGGCATCCAACCCCGCAATCACACGCTCATGAGGTAAAGGCTCCATGATCACGCCGGTAGAAAACGGCAAAATTTGCGCAACTGAAATTTTCAAGCGTTGCGCTAAAGCCTCGCAAGTGCTGCGAGCACGCGCCAAACCGTCGGCCCCCGTACCAGCATTGGCGTTACCGGTGTTGATCAACATGGCACGAATGCCTTGATCGGAAGACAAATGATCGCGACATATCTGCACCGGAGCAGCACAAAATCGATTACTGGTGAACACACCCGAAACACTGGCACCCGCATCAATGATCACCACGGACAAATCTTTGCGTCCGACTTTGCGAATGCCGGCCTCAGTAACCCCAATACGCACACCGTCAATAGGAAACAACGTCGATGGATCAGGCAGAGGAAGGTTTACGGGCATGTGGGTGCTCCTTAGGCCAACTTACCGTGGCAGTGCTTGTATTTCTTACCGCTGCCGCAAGGACACGCATCGTTTCGGCCCACTCGAGGCACTTCGGCAGCCAGAGCGGCTGCACCCAAGGCACCACGTGCCGTATCCTTATCGAGAGTAGTTTCGACCTCACCCGTTTCGGTGGGCGCACTGTAGGTCACATTCGCAATACTTTCTGCGCGTGTCTCCATGGCATCTGCTGCTTGATCCAACTGCTCACTACTTTGAATCTTGACGGTCATCAGCGTTTTAGTGACTTCGTTTTTAACGGAGTCCAACAGCTGCCCAAACAGCTCAAATGCTTCGCGTTTGTACTCTTGCTTGGGCTGCTTTTGGGCATAGCCACGCAAGTGGATACCTTGACGCAAATAATCCAGTGCGCTAAGGTGGTCACGCCAATGACTATCAATGCTTTGCAAAAGCACCATGCGCTCAAACTGGGTAAAGTTCACCTCGCCCACCAAATCAACCTTGCCCTGGAAGTAGGCGTTGGCAGCTTGCGTTACGGTAGCTAGCAACTCGTCATCTGTAATTGCACTGGCTTCGCTGACTTGCTTTTGTAAGGCTAAATCAAGTTGCCAGACATCTGACAGCACTTTTTGCAAAGTTGTGATGTCCCACTGCTCTTCCACCGACTCTTCAGGCACGTATTGACGTACCAAGTCATGGAAACAACCTTCACGCAGCGACGTAATCTGGGCACTCAAATCCGACGCATCCAAAATCGCATTGCGCTGCTGGTAAATCACCTTGCGCTGGTCGTTTGATACATCGTCGTACTCCAGCAATTGCTTGCGCATGTCAAAGTTACGGGCCTCAACCTTGCGCTGAGCGCTTTCAATACTTCGGGTAACGATGCTTGCTTCGATAGCTTCACCGTCTGGCATCTTCAAGCGGTCCATGATCGACT
>JBJOLD010000381.1:0-3565 GCA_046045765.1 Pseudomonadota bacterium
ATAGCCAGTGCCTCGCTGATCGTCACCCAAGTCGTGATCGAGACTTAATTCTTCCACCACGCCGGTTTTCAGCAGCGCAATGGCCTGCTCGGGCCAATACACTCGCACCCAGCCGTCGGGAGTAGGCCTTTCGTCATCCAGGTACACGCGGATTCCCACAGGCAACATCTGCCTCCAGCCCTCGTCATTAGGGGTAGTGACGATGTCACCCTCTAAACCTTTTATCAGCCGCAGCGCGCTGGCGTACTCCAACTTGAAATAACGCTGCAGCAAGGAAACCGAAGGGTTTTGTAATTGCACTATCAAATCGCGCGCCTGGTCATGCAAACTGTGCCGCTCACGCCGCGCCACAAAGTCTGCCAACTCTGGAAGGGCCAGCAACGTGGCCAACAACTCATCGTCGGTGAAAACCCTGCCGTCCAAGATATGCGCTTGGGTTGGCATCACTTGCTGCCAAATTTCAGAAAAATTCAGATCGCTGTTGTGGCGCCAGTGTTCAATAAGTAGCAGCGATATCAGTTTGATCTGCCCCGGACGCCCTGTTGCATGAGAGCCAAAGACGGTTTCGCAATAGTCGCGCGGGTCATCGGATAGTTGGGACATTGGGGCTCCTTGCATGAATGGCTAAACCGATAGTTTGCCCGACCATGCGCCAAACTGCGTCGCAAACCAAGTGATTGACGCACAACGCCACCTCTGCGGCACAGCTTGTCGGCTGGGTAGAAATAATCGTATGCACCTATTCAGGAGCATGCATTGCCTTCGTACACTTGTGCCGTGGTTGATTTTGGCCACCCACTCACCCGCACCACTATGCCAAGGCGCCCCGACAACCTTGAAACGCTGCACCTGTGCCTGGAGATGCTTAAACGCATTCCCCGCCAGCGAAAAATAGACTCGCGAGAGCTGCAAACACAGCTCAAAGAAGCGGGCTACGAGCGTGACATGCGCACCATACAGCGCCAGCTTGAATCGCTGTGTGAGAACTTTGACATTGAACGCGACGACACATCGCGCCCCTACGGCTACCGTTGGAAGGAGTCTGCCGTGGGCTTGTCGTTGCCCGGCTTGTCCGAGCAAGAGTCTTTGTTGCTTGCATTGGCTGAACAGCAATTGCACCAGCAGCTGCCGTCATCTTTGATGAAGTCGATGCAGGGCTTTTTTGACCAAGCCCGGCGCAACCTGTCGCCCCTGCACACCGGCCAAACCGTAGCCCGCGCCCGGGAATGGATCAAAAAAGTGCGTGTGGTTAGCACCACCTTGCCCATGCTGCCACCCAAGATCAATGCGGACGTGTTCGAGCAGGTCAGCCAGGCGCTTTACAACAACTGCTGGCTTGAGTTGTCCTACAAAAACGCGTTGGGTAAAAACACGCAAGCCAAGGTCATGCCGCTGGGCTTGGCGCAGCAAGGCGTGCGCATGTTTATGCCTTGCCGGTTTGAAGGCTATGACGACATTCGCAACCTGGCGCTGCACCGCATTCAGTCAGCAACGTGCTCCAACTTGCGATTTCAGCGCCCGACTGATTTTGACTTGCAGGCTTATGACGACAACGGGCGCTTTGCCTTTGGTGTGGGTGGGCAAATTGCCATACACCTGTGGATTAGCAGCGAACTTGCCGTGCTGCTGGCCGAATCACCGCTGGCGGCCAACCAAGTCATCACCCCCTACGTCGGCCAAAGTGGTGGCAGCGAACTGAAAGCCACCATTACTGACTCTGCCTTGCTGATCTGGTGGCTAAGAAGCCAGGCAAAAGCGGTTAAGGTATTGGCACCAGAAAACTTAAAAACAATGCTCTAGGGAAACAACATGACTGTCACATTCAAGGCGCAGCGCTAAGCACTATGGCAACGCGCTACCCTACTAAATCACGCTTCAAACTCGCCCTTAGCTGCCCGACCAAGCTCTACTACACCGGCAAACCCGACTACGCCAATGCCAATGACAGCAACGACTTTCTGGCCATGCTGGCAGACGGTGGCTTTCAGGTGGGCGAGCTGGCCAAGCGGATGTACCCCGGCGGCATTGAAATCACATCCAAAAACAACGCGCAGGCCCTGGAAGACACCGCGCGCCTGATGGCACAGCCCAATGTTGTGCTGTTTGAGCCCGCCATTGCCTACCAAGGCTTTTTGGTGCGGGTAGACGTGCTGGTAAAGCGCGGGGACGTGCTGGAGGTGATTGAGGTCAAAGCCAAGTCGTATTCGGGCGACCCGGCCAGCCTGAGCGGCAAACGCAAACCCATTGCCTCAGACATATTGCCCTACGTGCAAGACGTGGCTTTTCAAAAGCATGTGGTGCAACTGGCGTTTCCTGGCAGCACGGTGTGCGCCTATTTGCTAATGCCCGACAAAAGCAAACACGCCACTGTAAACGGCATGAACCAGTGGTTCAAAGTGCGCCGCACCGAGCGCAGCACGCAGGTGCTGGTAGATCCGCGCGCCAGCGCCCCCGGCTTGGCCGAGACCGTACTGACCTGCGTGGGCGTGGACTACCTGGCCAATGAAGTGCTTGCCAACGACATTGACATTCCCGGTGGCCAAGGCAGCATGGGCCAGCTATCGCAGCTGTGGGCAGACTGCTACCAGCGCGACGAGCGCATTGCCCCGGTCATAGGCGCGCAATGCGGCGGCTGCGAATACAAAGCACCACCCGGCTCGCCTCTGAAAAGCGGTTTTCATGAATGCTGGAAGCAAGCCAACAACTGGACCGAAAGCGACTTTGCCCAAGGCACCGTGCTGGACGTGTGGAACTTTCGCGGCAAGGGCAAGCTGATTCAGCAAGGCGTGGTGAAGCTAAAGCAGCTAACCGAAGAAGACATTAACCTCTCCGAGCACGACCTGGGCACCCTGAGCAACGCACAGCGCCAGTGGCTGCAAATTGCCGGCCTGCCAGACGAGTGCGCTGATGACGGCTACTACCTGGACCGCGAAGGCCTGGCCCACGAGATGCGCGGCTGGACCTACCCGCTGCACATGATCGACTTTGAAACTGCCGCCGTGGCGCTGCCGTTTCATGCAGGCCGCAGGCCCTATGAGCAAGTGGCGTTTCAGTTTTCGCACCACGTGGTGGAAGCCGACGGCAGCGTGCGCCATGCGGATGAGTTTTTGTGTGACGAGCCTGGCGTGTTTCCTAACTACCGTTTTGTGCGCGCCCTGCGCGAGGCACTGCGCCACGACCAGGGCACCATCATGCGCTGGAGCCACCACGAAAACTCGATACTGAACGCCATCAAAGTGCAACTGCAGATGGACGACCAACCGCCCGAAGACACGCCCGACCTGATTGCATTTATTGACGACATCACCAAAGGCGGCCCCCGCGCCATGGTGGACCTGGCGGACGTGGCCCGCAAACACTACTTTCATCCCAGCACCAAGGGTAGCTGCTCTATCAAAAAGGTGCTGCCTGCTGTGATGCAGAGTTCGCCCTACCTGAAAAACACCTACAGCCAGCCCATTTACGGTGCCGCGGGCGGCATAGCGAGCCACAACTTCACCAATATGGCGTGGTTTCAACACACGGCCGATGGTGCGGTGGCCGACCCCTACAAACTGCTGCTGGA
>JBJOLD010000028.1:0-2579 GCA_046045765.1 Pseudomonadota bacterium
TTTGGCCTCTAGCCCCCTTGTGCTATGCGCAATTAGCTCCTAAATTTATAGCATGAGAATTCTTGGTATTGACCCTGGCTTGCGCACCACTGGCTTTGGCGTGGTGGACGTACACGGCGCAGACATGGCCTATATCGCCAGTGGAACCATCAGCACCCAGCACCTGGACACCCACGCTTTGCCCGCGCGCCTGAAAGTACTGTTTGATGGCATTGGCGAGGTGGTACAGCGCTACCAACCCACCTGTGCGGCGGTAGAAATTGTGTTCGTCAACGTCAACCCGCAGTCCACGCTTCTGCTGGGCCAAGCGCGAGGAGCGCTCATCACTGCCCTTGTCACGCAAAACCTGCCGGTGGCCGAATACACCGCCCTACAAATGAAGCAGGCCGTGGCGGGCCATGGCCGCGCCCAGAAAGAGCAAATTCAGGAGATGGTGCGCCGCTTGCTGTCGCTGCCCGGGCTGCCTGGGCCAGATGCAGCTGATGCACTGGGCCTGGCTATTACCCACGCCACTGCGGGCAAGGCCATGGCTCGCTTGGCAAATGCAGAGGGGCTTGGAGGATTGGATGCCATCACTGGCAAGGTGACCAACACCGCGTCGTACCGCGCGGGGCGCAGCCGCTAGGCTTTGCTACCAGGCGCGCACAGGCTGAGCAAACCCTGCGGGGGCGAGTTTGACGTCGTCAAAGGTCACCACCTCCCAACACTCCTGGTGGGCCAGCAACTCGCGCAGCAGTTTGTTGTTGAGCGCGTGGCCGGAGCGAAACGCCGTGTAGCTGGCCAGCAAGGGCTTGCCCACCAAATACAAGTCGCCCATGGCGTCCAGGATTTTGTGTTTGACGAATTCGTCGTCGTAGCGCAGGCCATCGGCGTTGAGCACTTTGTAGTCGTCCATCACGATGGCGTTGTCCAGTCCGCCCCCCAAGGCCAGGCCGTTGGCGCGCATCATTTCCACGTCTTTGGTAAACCCAAAGGTACGGGCTCGCGCGATGTCACGCGAGTAAGAGTCCACGCTCAAATCAAACTCGACGCTTTGGCCGGTGTTGTCCACCGCGGGGTGTTTGAAGTCAATTTCAAACTGCAGCTTGTAGCCATGAAACGGCTCCAGCCGAGCCCACTTTTCATTGGCCCCACTGCCCTCGCGTACTTCCACAGGCTGGGTCAAACGGATAAAACGCCGAGGGGCGTTTTGCAGCTCAATGCCGGCGCTTTGCAGCAAAAAAACAAACGACGCTGCTGAGCCATCCAGAATGGGGATCTCTTCAGCAGTAATGTCCACATACAGGTTGTCCACGCCCAAGCCCGCGCAGGCAGACATGAGGTGTTCAACGGTGAGCACTTTGGCACTGCCGACCGACAGGGTGGAGGCCAAGCGGGTGTCGGTTACCGCTTCAGCGGAGACGCGAATATCCACCGGTTCGGGTAAATCAATGCGACGAAACACGATGCCGGTGTCCGGAGCAGCGGGGCGCAGCGTAATTTCCACACGCTGGCCGCTGTGCAGGCCTACGCCTACGGCGTGGGTCAGGGATTTAAGGGTTCGTTGTTTCAGCACGCGTTGATTTTACCGGGGCGCGATCAATCAGCCTGCTTGCGCAAGAAGGCGGGGATTTCGTAGTCGTCCATGCCACCGCTGGACAGCGCATCGACCTTTGCGGCCGCAGAGGTGCGGTCGCTGGGGCGGCGCCATACGCTGGGCGTAGCCATGCTGCCGTAATCGGTTTGACTCATGCCACCGGAAACTGGCAGATTGATATTGCCCGCTGCCATGGCAGTGATTGTGGGCACATGAAAAGGCACGTTATCGGTACCGGTGCGCAGCACTTGCAGCGGAGGGGCTGTGCGGCGCGCACCTTGGCGGCTGAGGCCGGTGGCAACCACGGTCACACGGATTTCGTCGCCCAAAGCGTCGTCATAGGCGGTACCGTAAATCACGTGCGCATCGGGCGATGCGTAAGCACGAATAGTGTTCATGGCCAGCTTGGATTCAGACAGTTTCAAGGAGCCCTTGGCTGCGGTAATCAACACCAACACACCCTTGGCACCGGACAGGTCAATGCCCTCCAGCAATGGGCAGGCCACGGCTTGCTCGGCAGCGATGCGCGCGCGGTCAGGGCCATTGGCCACTGCAGTGCCCATCATGGCTTTACCAGGCTCACCCATGACGGTGCGCACGTCTTCAAAGTCGACGTTCACATGGCCAGGCACGTTGATGATTTCAGCAATACCGCCCACGGCGTTCTTCAGCACATCGTTGGCATGCGCAAACGCTTGGTCCTGGGAGATATCGTCCCCCAGCACTTCGAGCAGCTTTTCATTGAGTACTACGATCAGGGAGTCGACATTGGCTTCGAGTTCGGCCAAGCCAGAATCGGCGTTGCTCATGCGGCGTCCGCCTTCAAAGTCAAACGGCTTGGTCACCACGCCCACGGTCAAGATGCCCATTTCTTTGGCTACGCGCGCAATCACGGGCGCAGCGCCTGTGCCAGTGCCGCCGCCCATGCCGGCGGTGATGAACAACATGTGCGCGCCTTCAATAGCAGCGCGAATGTCGGCTTCGGCCAACTCAGCGGCTTCAC
>JBJOLD010000062.1:0-6074 GCA_046045765.1 Pseudomonadota bacterium
GGAAATGGCAAAGCCGCACAGTGTGATCATGATGGTGTCTCCGGTTGTATAAATGTTCAGTCCACACGTGCGCCAGAAGCTTTCACCACTTGCGCCCACTTGGTGTGTTCGGTCTCAATCAGCTTGGCAAATTCTGCTGGCGTGTTGCCGCTGGGAATGGCACCTTGTGCCAGCATCTTCTCTTTGATGGCAGGCGTGTTCAGCGCCCGGGCTACTTCTTGCTGAATACGGCTCACCGTGTCAGGTGCGGTGCCTGCGGGGGCCAGCAGTCCAAACCAACTGGTGGCTTCAAAGCCTTTGAGGCCCGAGGCTTCTTCAATAGTGGGCACATCCGGCAACGCGGCCGAGCGCTGCAAGCTGGTCACAGCCAGCGCCTTGAGCTTGCCCGCCTTGATCAGCTGCATGGCTGAGGGCAGGTTGTCAAACATCACGTCCATCTGGCCGCCCGCCAAATCCATCAGCGCAGGGCCCGAGCCGCGGTAAGGAATGTGCGTCATAAACACGCTAGTTTGGCTTTTGAACAACTCGCCCGCCAAGTGAATGGATGTGCCGTTGCCGCTGGATGCCATGTTGAGCTGGCCAGGCTTACTCTTTGCCAGCGCAATGAAATCTTTTACGGAATTGATGTTGTTGGTCTTGGCTACATCGGCATTCACCACCATCACATTGGGCACTGCAGCCACCAGAGTGATAGGTGCAAAGTCTTTGAACGGGTCGTAGGGCAGCTTGGGGTACAGCGCGCGGTTGATGCCATGCGTGCCCACCGTGCCCATCAGCAGCGTGTAGCCGTCGGCGGGAGATTTGGCCACCACTTCGGCTCCGACGTTACCGCCCGCACCGGCCCGGTTTTCCACCACAAATTGCTGGCCAAACGCCTTGGAGAGTTCGGGTGCCACTGCGCGCGCCAGCAGGTCGGTGGTGCCGCCGGGTGCAAACGGCACCACGATTTTGACCGGCTTGTTAGGCCATGCCGACTGTGCAAGTGCTGTCGTGCTGGCCAGCGCCAACAGGCCTCCTCCGAAGGTGAGGGCGGCGGTACAACTGAGGACTGCGGAAGCCTTGCCCAGATAGCGGCGACGCTGCTGCTGAAAAGATGCCATGGTGTGTCTCCTGGTGGAATAGTTTTGCCACACATCATGCCAGCCTTCGCGGCCCTGCCGCTCACCAAGGTGACAGGTTTTAAGGCGCTTCTATGCCCAAAAATTTGGCCAAATCTGCCGTTTGCAGGGCTCCGGTATTGGTGACCACCTGGCCTGTGGCCATATTCTTGGCGATGATGAAAGGTACTGACTCTACGCCCATGCTGTTGAGCAACTGTGTGTTGGCTTTGATGCCAGCCTCGATTTCCGCAGGAATGCTGGACGATGCGGCAATGCCACCCGTACCTGCCAAGACGGATGCTTCATGTGTGGTCATCAGTTCCATAGGATTGACGGCTGTCAACAGAGCCGCGCCTTGTGGCGCACTCTTGGGGCCTATAAAAGCCACGGGCACCCATACAAACTTCACTTTTTTCAGCAACGGCTGGGCGGCTTGCCACAGGTGACCGCAATGCGGACATTGGGGGTCGAACATCACGTAGACCGTGTTGGCACCCATCATGGCGCCCACCGTAAAGCCTTTGGTAGTGGCGGCTACTGTGTTGTAAGACTGCGCGGGCGTGGAAACTTTGGCGGCACTGGCCACAGTTGGGGTGTCTTGCTGCGAGCACGCTATCAAGCCTATCACGATGGCAGCGACAAGCGATTTAAAGGCAGTAGTGGCAATGGTGACGGCAGTGGGGCGGCGGATTGCGCACAGGGGCATGGAAGTGTTCCTTGGTGGGGCTGAACAGTGGAGGCTCACGTACAGTACGGGCCATGAAAACCATTTTGCCACTTCAACTGTTTGTCTCCCCCGATTTGAATGACCCGCGCCCGCTGGTGCTATACCACGGCCGCCGCTGCCCCGATGGCTTTGCCGCCGCGCTGGCCGCCAGGTTGTATTTTGGGGATCGCGCTGAGTACCTGGGGCTGGACCACGGCGATACCAAAACGGTAGAAGACCTGCCTGATGTGCACGGCCGGGCGGTTTACATCCTGGACTTTTCTTTTTCGGTCGAAATCTTGCAGGCTATCGATGTGCGTGCCGCCAAACTGGTGATGCTGGACCACCACAAGAGCGCCGCCGAAAAGCTGACTGGCTTTGCCTGCCGCTGCGGTGTGGTGCACTTTGACATGGCCAAGTCAGGCGCGCGGCTGGCCTGGGAGTTTTTTCACCCGAAAGTCACCGTACCGGACCTGGTGCGCTACGTGGAAGATCGTGACATTTGGGCTTGGCAATACCCCGAAAGCGCAGGCTACCTGGCTGCATTGGACATGGAGCCGTTTGATTTTGATCGCTGGGCCGCAATCGCCGCCTTCACGCCGGCCCAAACCATTTCATTTATGGCTCGCGGCCACGCCATGGAGGAGAAGTTTGCCAAGCTGGCGGCTGATATTGCCGAAGGCGCGCAGCCTGTAGTTTTTAATGGCCATACCGGCTTGATGGTGAATGCGCCAGGCGTTTTTCACAGCTTGGTGGGAGATATGTTGTCTAAAAATAGCGGTACCTTTGCCCTGATGTGGACGGTAGGTAAAGGCGGCATTGTGAAAGTAGGGTTGCGCTCGCAGCGCGGATATAACTGCATTCCCCTGGCTGAAAGCATGGGCGGCGGCGGCCACGCCCAAGCGTGTGGGTTCAAGATCAATGCGGACCACTTGCCTAAGTTGGTAGCAGGTGTTGTTGACGCACATCGGTAGGGTTTGTTTTTAGCTTATCCTGTGGGCAGTGTTTAACAAATTCTGCGATAGTGGAATCAAATATGCCCTATACCCAGATGACTGGCCGTCGCTATTCGTTACGTCGAGATCTGATGTCGTTGGTGGTGGTTTGTGTGTTGCCCGCTATTGTGGTGAGCGCAGTGTTGAGTTATTCCACGTACCGTGCAGAGCGAGACAATGTAGAGCAGCAAACCGTACTGGTGGCCAATGCCATCATGGCGGAACTGGCTCGGGACTTGGCAGTGGCTGAATCCGGTTTGAAGATTTTGGCCACATCGCAAGAGCTTAACTCTGGTGATTTGCGCGGCTTTCATGCTCGGGCCCGCGATGCTTTAGTCTCGGGCAACGTGCACAACTACATCCTTACCGATCCTCAGGGCAGACAATTGGTCAACACGTTGCTGCCCTACGGTACGGCCTTGCCAACCACCGGTACGCCGCCCGAGTTGGCACGCGTTTTTCGCAGCAAAAGCACTGTGCTCACCGACTTATTTGTGGGCCCTGTTGTTCGCCGTCCGACTATCGCCATGGGCGTCCCGGTGGGGGCGGGTGATGTGGTCGCGTATAGCCTGAACATGGGCATGGACCCCGAGCGCGTCAATGCCATGATTGCCAGCCAGACCTTGCCTGAGGGGTGGCTGGTGGCCGTGCTCGACAGCAATGGCACCATTGTGGGCCGTTCGCGGGAAGCGAAACGCTTTGTCGGACAAAAGGCGGTGCCTGAATTGCTAGCCGCCGTTTCTGTGCAGGACAGCGGTCGCATGGAATCAGTTACCAAAGACGGGGTGCCCGTTTTCTCTGCGTTTGTAACGTCTCAGCCGTGGAAATGGACTGTAGTGGTGGGTGCACCCAAAGCTATTTTGGAACACGGTATGCGTGCGCAATTACTCTGGGTCGTCTCAGCTTTGTTGATCGCATTTAGCACGGGTCTTTGGCTGGCGCGCACTATTTCATTGCGCGTTATTTCCTCAGTAGAACACCTGAGCCAAGCGGCGATGGCGTTGGGCAAAGGTGAGGAGGTCAGTATGCCGGCGATCCGTATGCAGGAGGCCGACCATTTAGGAGATGCCATGCTGCAAGCTGGTCAAACTATGCAAAAGGTCAAGTTTGATTCTCAGCATGACGCACTCACCACCTTACCCAACCGCTTGCTGTTTGACGAAGTTGCGCAGCGCAGCTTGGCTTTTTCCCAGCGTCGTAATCTGCCACTGGCATTGCTAGCCATTGACCTAGACGGATTTAAAACCGTGAACGACACCCTGGGTCACAGCGCAGGCGATGAAGTGCTGCGCGCAGTGGCACAGCGTATTCAGGAGACAGTGCGTGCGTCCGATATTGCTGCCCGCATTGGTGGAGATGAGTTTGTGGTGTTACTGACCGATGTGACTAGCATTACAGCCATGGAAACCGCGCAGCGTTTGGTAGTGCTACTCAGTGAACCGTACCCAAACATTCACTTGCCGGTGTCGGCTAGCGTGGGAGTGGCGTTGTACCCGCTACATGCCATCAACCTGACCGGTTTAATGCACCAGGCAGATAAAGCTTTGTACGAGGCGAAAGACCAAGGCCGGCACCGAGCCGTGCTGGCGCAGCAGGGCTAGGCCAAATTACGATTCAGCCCGCAGGCCTTGTACCAGTGCCCCTATGGCAATGCCAGCCAAGGCCCAAAGCAAATCCCAATTGCCAGCGCCTAAACCGGCAATAGCTGGTCCGGGACACACGCCACAAAGCCCCCACCCAACTCCAAACAAGGCCGCACCCAAGGCGGTGTCGCGGTTCCAACTGCTGGGATGGGCGTGAAAGTAGTCGTCTAACAGAGGCTTGACCAACAGCCGGGGCAGCAGTTTGTAAACAAACATCACCACCACTACGGCGCCGCCCATCACCAGCATCAAGCCCCAATCGGTAAAGCGTAAAAAGCCCAACACCACTTCAGGCCGGATCATGGTCGAGTACGACAGGCCAAAGCCGAATAACCCACCGGCGAACAGCGTGGCCAGTGAACGTGTGAGTAGGGTGAAAGGGGAGGTTGCCCTGCTCATGCCAGCACCTTTGCTGCCACATTGGCAGTGATAAAGGCAGTGGCCATGAAGGTCAGCACCGCATACAGCGATGGCAACTGCATGGAGCCCAAGCCGCAAATGCCATGGCCCGATGTGCAGCCATTGCCCAGGCGGGCGCCATAGCCGACAAAAAAACCACCAGCCACCAGTTGCCATACTGGAACAGCCGTACTCTCACGCACCCCGTTAGCAAACATCAGCCACCACACCAGCGCACCGGCAATTAGCCCTGCGGCGTATACCAACCGCCAGCTGCGCGAACCCACAAACCGGGCTTGTTGAAAAAAGCGCTTGTTCACCACAAACGACCACGTGCTGGAAAACACCGTACTCATGCCACCAATGCGCCCGGTCAGTGCAAACAGCAGCCCGGTGCCACAGCCAATAAGCAGACCACCCAGCAGGTAGTGCTGCCAGCCAAAGGGGAAGGGAGATTGAAGCGTTTGCATGGTTAAATTTTATATAAACAAGGCCGCTAGCACCGTGTAGTATGCGTAAACAGCTACTCTTTTGATAGCGTTACATTGCTGCAAGGGTAGGCAATGCAGGGCAATACGTAGCCCTCAGTCTGCTCTTCAGTGGTGATGCCTGGCCACTCCACTTCGTAGCGCACCTGGCCGCTCACCAACGTGCCAATGCAGGTGCGGCAGGTGCCGTTGCGGCAGGAGCTCGGCCAGTTGCTGCCGCCCATTTCCAGCGACAACAGCAGTGGCTGGTCAGACTCGGCATCGACTTGCAGGCCGTCGTGCTCAGTTTGGGCAATAAAAAGGGTGTTCATGGCTCCTCAGAGGGGCGCACTTGGCGGTGCCCTTCAGTGGACAAAATTTCGATGTAGAACTGACCGCCACCTGCTGCAACCATGGCATCAATCGATGCGGTAATTTGCGACACGTGGATGACCGCGGCGGCTTCTTGGTTCGGACCAAACTGGCATTCAAAGTCCCAATAGTCCACACCTTCGGGAAGGGGCTTGTTGCGCTCTCGCTGGATGTATTTGCGGATCTCGTGCTTGGTGGCTTCGAGCAAACGCGCGGGGTTTTTGCCCTCAGCGGTTAGGGGGAAAGTTTTTTTCATATCGGAAGTGTGTGACGCCTTCGCGAATGCGAAGCGGGTGGGCGATGATACGCTCCATGCACCCACTACCGCATCAAGCGACTCCCGACAAAGATACGATTGCCCTGCTGCCCGCTTTTGAGCGCTTGGGCCCAGG
>JBJOLD010000072.1:0-4045 GCA_046045765.1 Pseudomonadota bacterium
AATTTCATTTACCTGCTCTACCGCGAAGGCTTGGGTTGCGCCGCCGTACTCCGTCACCATCAAAATTGAGCGCCCTTTCGTGGGGTTGCAACCAACAACACCAGGTAAGTCGATTACTGGAATAATTTGGCCTCTAATATTGACTACGCCCATCAAGTGCTCAGGCGCATTGGCAAGCTCGGTGATGTATGGCATGACCAGTACTTCGCGCACCTTAATCAATTTGATGCCAAACAATTCACGCTGTGATGAGTTTTTGGATTCACCCAGCCGGAACAGCAGTAATTCGAACTGGTTATTTCCCGCCAACTTGGTGCGTTCGTCAATTTCTTGCAAAGCAGTTTTCATAAACATATCCTCCTCGTTGGTACGTAACAACAACTGTAGTAGACACTACAGGTTTAACGTAAGTGCTTGAACATTTTGGCTTGGAAACGCTCTGGAATATTGACTCTGCGTGGACCAGGTACCAGGCTAAACGACTCGCCTGCCTGCACCGTGCCTGGCACATCCACTGACAAGTAGAACCCACACCAGCCGCTTTGCGCCATCGCCCTGACTGCGGTGTTAAAGCCCATGGCAGCGTTGAACTTAAAGCACGGCTCTCGGGGTTGCTCCACTCGCAGTGTGCAATTGGCGAACCGCAGCACGTCACCCACCCATACATCGGCTTCCAAGAGCCCTCTCAGCGTCAAATTTTCACCCACTGCACCAGGCGCAAGCGGCGTATCTAGAACACCTAGGCCTGCTTTTTCTCGCTCGGAGTTCCAAAATGCATAGTGCTCTGACGGGTAGGCATACACCGCCTTCTCTAAGCCGCCATGCACGCTGAGGTCTGCTTGTTCATCGCCGTCTAGCCCCAATGCTGCTATGCGCACCGGGCCGAGAGCTTCGGTTTTGTGGATGGCGGACAAGTGCATGCGACCGGCAATCATCACCCTGCGCGCCTGGGCCACCTGGACGCTCAATACGGAGTAGCTTGAAGTTGCCATAGGACTCAGAGTTGTTGGTGGGTCACTTCGCCGGGGCGCTGAGAATATTTGGTCAGTGCATCCATTTTTTCTAGCTGGATAACGGCTGCTCGGTTGTTGTACGCGTGCTCTTTGATCCAAGCAAACTCGGCTTTCAACGCATTGGTGTCGAGCAGGCGAATTTGCCACACGCGCTGGTCGGCGTTCCAGCGATAGCCACGGGCTTTGAGTACATCTTTGGAGTCAAAAGGTGCGTTGGTGGCACTCAGCCGGTAGCTGGGCTCAAGGGCTGCCGCCAGCATGCGGGCCAGCCCTGTGGTGCCCGCTTGGGGCAGTGGCGCAGCCAACACGGCCAGCAAAGCATGGCAGTCCATTTCGGCGCGGTGTGCATCATAAAACAGACCCAACGCCTGGGCCAGGCTCTCCAGCTTGGCTGAGCCTCGGCCTTGGGCTTTCCAATCAATGTCGGCAAACGAACAGGCCCAGCGCACCTTAGAAAACTCAGGCAGCCGCGCCTCGACAAACGGGCGGTCAAACCCGGCGTTGTGGGCAATCACCACGTCCACGCCCTGCATCATTTCAAGCACCCGGTCGGTATCAAGGTGCTGCCCTTGCACATCGGAATCGGTAATGCCGGTAATAGCCACCACCTCTTTGGGAATGGGACGCCCAGGGTCTTCCAGGCCGTCATACACCTGCACTTCGCCCACAGGCAGGCCGGTGTGGTTGTCTATGTCTACACGCAGCAAAGCCAGCTCGATGATGACTTCCTTGGACGCGTCCAGGCCCGTGGTTTCGGTATCTAGCACCACCACCCGGGTAATGCCGCTGTGGGGGGCTGTGGGCCATTGCAAACGCGGTTTCAGGCGGCGCTGCACGCGGTAGTCAGCGTGCTGCTCCAACGCAATAGCCATGGCTTCGGGCTCTAAAACGGCAGGAGCCTGTGGCTGCGCGAATAACGCAGCAGGCGGCTCGGCATGGTCAGATGCGGGCCGAACAACACGGCTTAAGCGCTTTTTGACAGTAATAGTGGGTTGGGGGCCAGGAGGCAGATCGGGAAAAAGACCTAACCCTAATTGTTCGTGATTCAAGGTGATGCCTCGGAGTTGCCAGGGTGCTGCGAACTACTCGCATGGTTGTCGCCAATTAGGCGCAGAAGCTTGATTATTGCCTCTATCATGGCGCGAAACTTTACCCCGATACATGACTATGCCTAACCCGACTAGAGCGTCCACTATCGCCACAACTTTGCGTCCGCTCAAAGGCGTGCGTATTTTGAGTTTGGCACTGAATTTGCCCGGTCCCGCTGCACTGATGCGCTGCCAGCAAATGGGTGCCACTTGCTCCAAGCTGGAGCCACTGCCTCACTGCAGCGCCCCAACGGGCAGCTCGGGCGACCCCATGGGCCTGTACAACCGCACAGCTTATGACGCGCTACACCAAGGCGTCAAAATTGCTACCGCTGATTTGAAGTCCGCCGCAGGCCAAGCCAAACTACACAAAACACTGGCAAAAACCGACGTGCTGATCACCTCGTTTCGCCCTTCGGCCCTGACCAAATTAGGGCTGGACTGGAAAGCGCTGCACAAGCAATACCCCGCGCTGTGCATGGTGGTCATCGTCGGAGCCCTAGGTGAACGCGCCGAAGAACCTGGCCACGACCTGACCTATTTGGCCGAGAACAACTTGGTCAGCGGCCTGGAGTTGCCGCCGTCTTTGTACGCCGATATGGGTGGCTCGCTGATGGCCAGCGAAGCGGTGCTGCAAGCGCGCCTGCAGCAGTTGCAAAAAGGCAAAGGTGTGCGTATTGAAGTGGCGCTGTCGGTGGCCGCGGGCTATCTGGCCCTGCCCCGCACCTGGGGCCTGACCCAACCCGGCGCGGCGGTAGGCGGTGGCCATGCAGGCTACCGCGTGTATCCCTGCAAAGACGGCCGCGTGGCCCTGGCCGCGCTGGAGCCACACTTTGCGGCGGCGCTGGGTGTAGCGGTAGGGCTGACAGACAGCGGCATGAAAGCCATGTTTGCGCCCGACACGCACAAGGCCGTGGCCGCGTACTTGGCAGGCAAAACCCGCAAGCAACTGGATGCATTGGCAACTGCCAAGGACATTCCGCTGTACACCTTGCCGAAGTGATACTGCTATATTTTTAATAGCTGCTTACGCATAGCGGACGGCGACTAGAGGCTTAAAAGGCGTACGGATACCCGAATAAACACCTGCTTTAGCGTGCCTTGCGAATCGGCTTAACGCCCGCCTTTGCCGAACCCGTAACCCGCGGTGGCAAACCGGTGTGCTGGGTCAGCATGCGGCCCTTCACGGGGGCGGCTGCCGAAGCGGGAGCCATCTTGCCCGCCATGGGCGTTGAGTTTTTCTTGCGCGCGCTCTGGTACCCGCCATCGCCCAAAGGCTGGAAGGTGGGAATCAGGTGGTGCTTGCCGTTGCCGATCAGGTCGGCGCGGCCCATGGTTTTGAGCGCTTCGCGCAGCAGCGGCCAGTTGTTGGCGTCGTGGTAGCGCAAAAAGGCTTTGTGCAAGCGGCGGCGTTTTTCGCCGCGCACGATGTCCACCGTCTCGTCGTCACTCTGCGCCGTGCGGTGCACGCGCTTGAGCGTGTTGCGGCCCGAGTGGTACATGGCCGTGGCCGTAGCCATGGGGCTGGGGTAAAAGGTTTGCACCTGGTCGGCGCGAAAGCCATTTTTCTTGAGCCACACAGCCAAGTTCATCATGTCTTCATCGGTGGTGCCGGGGTGGGCGGCGATGAAGTACGGAATCAGGAACTGCTTTTTGCCGGCCTCGGCGCTGAACTTGTCGAACAAGGTTTTGAACTTGTCGTAAGAACCAATACCCGGTTTCATCATCTTGGTAAGCGGGCCCTGCTCGGTGTGCTCGGGTGCGATTTTTAGGTAGCCGCCCACGTGGTGCTGCACTAGCTCTTTGACGTACTCAGGACTTTTGACAGCCAGGTCGTAGCGCAGGCCCGAGCCAATCAAAATCTTTTTGATGCCCTTGAGCGCGCGGGCGCGGCGGTAGATCTTGATCAGCGGGTCGTGGTTGGTGCCCAGGTTGGAGCAGATG
>JBJOLD010000157.1:0-5974 GCA_046045765.1 Pseudomonadota bacterium
AAGCGCGGCGCAAACACCTCGTCGGGCCCAAAGCCCCAGCGCATGGCATCGTGCAGCGCCAAGCTCAGGCCAAAGGTGGCCACCAGTTGGTACAGCTCAGGTGCGCCGTAAAGTCGCCGCATAAGCATAAATTCGGCCACAGCGCCTGCCAGTCCTGCGCAAGCAGCTCCTAAAAACATAGCAGTTGCGTATAGCCAAGCGCTGTCGCTCCAGGCCGGGAACCAGTCCACCAGCCAATGCGCCGATAACAGCGCACCCAGCATAAAAAAGCTGCCATGCGCAAAGTTGACGATGCGGGTGACCCCAAAAATCAGGGTCAAGCCCGCTGCCATCAAAAACAGCGTGCTGGCGTAACTCAGCCCGTTGAGGAGCTGAATGGCGGCATAGGCCATCAGGCAGTTATTCGAGCCAGGTGGTGAAGTCAGCCACCGGCACACGTGGGGTGTGGAAGGTGTTCACCACCGCTGATTCATCGGCATAGCCCAAAGCCATCCCGCACACCAGCATTTCATCGGGACCCGCGCCAATCAGCGGCATGATGATTTTGGAGAAACCATTCCACGCGGCTTGTGGGCAGGTGTGCAGACCACGGCCACGCGCAGCCACCATGATGTTCTGCATAAAACAGCCGTAGTCCACCAACGAACCTCTGCCCATGACTTTGTCGATGGTGAACATCAGCGCCACGGGCGCATCAAACAAGCGGAAGTTGCGCTGGTGCTGCAGATGCATCTTGTCCTTGTCGCCCTTGCCGATGCCCAACAGGCCATACAGGCCCCAGCCGTTCTCGCGGCGGCGGTCGATGTAGGGGCTGACCCACTGCGTGGGGTAGTAGTCATACTCTTCCACGTATTCCTTGGCTAGCTCGGGGTTGGCACGAATCGCGTCGTGGGCGGCGCAGGTTTTTTCTACCAGACTGTCGCGGCTGGCCCCTTGCAACACGGTCACACGCCAAGGCTGGCAGTTGGTGCCTGAGGGCGCGCGGCTGGCCACTTGCAAAATAGCCTCGATGTCACTCTTGGCCACCGGCTGGCTGGTAAATGCACGCGCAGACATGCGTGAGGTGATAGCTGCATCCACAATGGCTGCGCTTACGGGGGAAGTCGTCATTTCAAAGTCTCCAGAACGGTAATTAATTTTTCGGGCAAAACGGTGGGCCTGCGGGTGGTAGCGTCGACATACACATGCACAAAGTGGCCCTTGGCTGCGCACAAGTCGCCCTCGCCGAAGATACCCACCTCGTAACGCACGCTGGACTTGCCCATGTGTGCCACCCGAATGCCCACTTCCACCGTCTGGGGAAAGGCCAAAGGGGCAAAGTAGTTGCATTGGGTTTCTATCACCAAGCCGATGGTTTGTCCGGCGTGGATGTCGAGTGCGCCCTGCTCTATCAGGTAGGCATTTACCGCGGTGTCAAACCAGCTGTAATACACAACGTTGTTCACATGACCATAGGCATCGTTGTCCATCCAGCGGGTGGAGATGGGCCGAAACATCTTGTACGCAGTGCGTGGCTCGGGGGTTGGCTTGGAAGGGGGCTTTTCCTGCATGGGGGTGATTTTGCCAGCCCCGGATCGCCCGGCTTTTGAGCGTGGCAACACGGTGACGGAATGATGAAAATTTCTCGATTTTAGAAAAATGTCACTAATTTGCTGCAGTGCAACATAAAGGACTTGCAAACCTATGCCCAAAGTCTATAATTCGAATGATGCTGCACTGCAACATAGACAGATCGCAAGACTGGGTTACGGAGCAGATAGTGACTTTCATATTAACTTTTGGAGAATTTATATGCTGACCGTAGAACAAGTTGTTGCTTCCCACAAAGCCAATATCGAAACCCTGTTTGGTTTGACCACCAAGGCTTTCGAAGGCGTTGAAAAGCTCGTTGAACTGAACCTAACTGCTTCCAAAGCTGCTCTGTCTGAAGTTGCTGGCCACACACAATCTATGCTCAGCGTAAAAGACGCGCAAGAGCTGTTGGCTCTGCAATCTGGCCTGTTCCAGCCCCTGGCTGAAAAGACCGCTGCTTACAGCCGTCACCTGTACGACATCGCCACTTCGACTGGCGCTGAGTTCACCAAAACTGCCGAAGGCCAAGCCGCTGACGCGCAAAAGCAATTCGCCGGTCTGGTCGACAGCGCCGCTAAAAATGCGCCCGCTGGCTCTGAAGCTGCCGTCGCTGTAATGAAGAGCGCCGTGTCTGCCGCCAACAACGCACTGGAAAGCGTGCAAAAAGCAGTGAAACAAGCCACTGATGTTGCTGAAGCCAACTTCACCGCTGTAGCTGCCAGTGCGACGAACGCAACCAAGCAAGCTGCTAAAAAGCGTTAATTTGAAAAATTGGACTTAAATTGTCTTTTTTAGGTCAGACCTCTGGTTACCGAGGGAAAACCCTGAGATAATTTAAGCACTGACAGAAACTTGTAATTTAGTTTCTTAGCCGGTTGTCTCCTCGGGTCCTTTCGAAACCTCAAGGTTCAGGGATCCCTTCAAGGCCTCGTTGCAAAACGAGGCCTTTTTTTTATCGCATCTTGGCCGCAATAGCGGCACGCAATTGCGGCAACATTTGCTGCATCGCTTTGCGGCCCGCTTCTATTGATCGCTTGCGGGCGCTGAAGTCAGAGCTAGAAACACCATTCAACGCGGGACGAACCACCACATCAGCATCACGCAGCTCAAAAGTGTTGATGCTTTTGCCCATGATGGAAAAGGTCTGTAGCAAAATCTCCAACGTGCCACCCGCCAGATTGCCCTCTGGCGCACTGGAAATGTCCACGGCAATGATAAGTTCAGCACCCATCTTTCGCGCCGCGCGCACTGGCACGGGGGACACTAAACCGCCGTCCACATATTCATGGCCCGAAATTTTGACTGGCTGAAAAACCGCTGGCACGGCGCTGGAGGCGCGCACCGCTGTGCCGGTATCACCGCGCTGAAACACCACATCACCACCGGTATTGAGATCAGTGGCCACAATGCCCAGCGGGAGTGGCATGTCTTCTATTAATCTACCCGCCACCTGGGTGTTGACGTAGCGTGCCAGGGCATCGCCACGCAGTACGCCACGGCTAAACAAGGGCAGCGTCCAATCGGCAATGGTGGCTTCTTCCATCGTTTCTGCAACGCGCTGCAATTGCGCGCCATTTTTGCCACTGGCGTAAATAGCCGCCACCAAACTGCCCGCCGAGGTTCCGGCCACGAAGTCGGGACGGATACCCGCCTCTTCAAGCACTTGAATGACACCCACATGGGCAAATCCACGCGCCGCACCACCACCCAAAGCCAGGCCTATCTTGGGTGGAATTTTAGGTACCACTGGCGCTGGAACAATGGTTACTGCGGAAGGGGTGACATATGGCGCGTCTGGTACCGGCGCTGTAGCGCACGCCACCAACAGGACGGCAGATGCCAAAACCGGGATCAATCGAAAAGGAGAAAACCGCTGCATACCTAACTCTTTACTGATGAAATTTTTTGTATTTGTAAAATGACCAACAAACCATTACACCCCAACATTGCACGCAATATGAAAGTACTCACACTGGCGGTCGTCTTCTTTGCTGGCGTTGCGGCCATGTTTTTAATTGCAGGTCAGATAGGCCTGCTGCGTTGGAAAGTTCCCGCCGACTTGGGCGTACAGCAGGGTCGGCTAAAGCGCCCTGCTCTCACGCCCAACAGCGTGTCCAGCCAGGCAGCCCTGTACCCAGACCACCCGCAGCGCGATTACGCCCGCATTGAACCCTTTCATTTCCGGGGCGATGGGCTGCTGGCCATTGCCAAAATTGCTGATATTTTGCAGAGTATGGACCGCACTGTGCTTGTAACTCGCGAACCAGGCTATTTGTATGCCCAATGCAGCACCCAGCTGTTGAAATTCACGGACGATATTGAGTTTTGGCTGGATAAAGATGCGGGCGTCATACAGGTGCGCTCTGCCAGTCGACTGGGCCGCAAAGACTTCGGCGTTAATCGTGAACGCATAGAAATGATAAGGGCCCAGTTCGCTAAGAACTGAGCCCTGCCACTTTAAAGAACATCCCCTGTAGGTTTAGCCTGCGGTTGCCTCTTCGGGTTTGGACTTGCCCTCTTTCTTGGGCAGTGGCTGGATGTCCAAAATCACGTCCGTCTTGCTCTCGTCCTTGTCGTCCAAGTCCACAGTCAAGCGACCACCATCAGTTAAACGACCGAATAACAGCTCATCCGCCAACGCCCGACGAATAGTGTCCTGAATCAGTCGCTGCATAGGTCGTGCGCCCATGAGCGGATCAAAGCCTTTCTTGGCCAAGTGCTTGCGTAGCTTGTCGGTGAAGGTCACGTCCACTTTTTTCTCAGCCAACTGGGTTTCAAGCTGTAATAAAAACTTATCCACCACCCGCAGAATAACTTTTTCATCCAGCGCCTTGAAGCCGACAATCGCATCTAAACGGTTGCGGAACTCGGGCGTGAACAGTCGCTTGATATCGGCCATTTCATCACCCGCTTCACGCGGATTGGTGAAGCCTATGGCCGCCTTGTTCATGGTCTCAGCACCCGCATTGGTGGTCATGACAATGATCACGTTACGGAAGTCGGCCTTGCGACCGTTGTTATCGGTCAGCGTGCCGTGGTCCATCACCTGCAGCAGCACATTAAAGATCGCAGGGTGCGCTTTCTCAATTTCGTCGAGCAGCAGCACACAATGCGGTTTTTTGGTGATGGCTTCGGTTAGCAAGCCACCTTGGTCAAAGCCCACATAGCCGGGAGGCGCACCAATCAGGCGGCTCACGGCGTGCTGCTCCATGTATTCGCTCATATCAAAGCGAATCAGGTCAATACCCATGATGTAGGCCAACTGCTTGGCAGCTTCGGTCTTGCCCACGCCGGTGGGGCCACTGAACAAGAACGCACCAATAGGTTTGTCGCCTTTGCCCAAGCCAGAGCGCGCCATCTTCACAGCAGAAGCCAGTACATCTAAGGCTTTGTCTTGACCGAAGACCACGTTCTTCAAATCGCGCTCCAGAGTTTTGAGTTTGCCGCGATCGTCGTTGGACACATTGGCCGGCGGAATACGGGCGATTTTGGCCACGATCTCTTCCACCTCAGCCTTAGTGATGGTTTTCTTGCGTTTGCTGGGTGGCAAGATGCGTTGCGCAGCACCCGCTTCATCAATCACGTCAATCGCCTTGTCGGGCAAGTGGCGATCGTTGATGTACTTGGCGCTCAGCTCTGCTGCCGCTTGCAAGGCCGCCAACGCGTACTTGACGTTGTGGTGTTCTTCAAACCGCGATTTCAGCCCCTTCAATATCTCAACCGTCTGGTCAATGGTGGGCTCCACCACGTCGATTTTTTGGAAACGGCGAGACAGCGCAGCGTCTTTCTCGAAAATACTGCGGTACTCGGTAAACGTGGTTGCACCAATGCACTTGAGTTGGCCTGAGCTCAATCCCGGCTTAAGCAAATTGGAAGCATCCAAGGTACCACCCGACGCAGCGCCAGCGCCAATCAAGGTGTGAATTTCATCGATGAAAAGCACCGCATTGGGCTTGTCCTTCAGCGCTTTCAACACACCTTTAAGCCGTTGCTCGAAATCACCCCGGTATTTGGTGCCGGCAAGGAGGGCGCCCATGTCTAGGGAATAAACAATAGAGTCTGCCAAAATTTCAGGCACTTCTTTTTGGGTAATGCGCCATGCCAGGCCTTCTGCAATCGCAGTTTTACCTACGCCCGCCTCACCTACTAACAATGGATTGTTTTTACGGCGGCGGCACAAGATTTGGATGACCCGCTCGACTTCGTAATCCCGTCCAATGAGTGGATCGATTTTTCCGTCTTTGGCCAACTGGTTCAAATTGACGGTGTACTGCTCTAAGGGAGACTGCTTTTCACTTTTCTCGCTCGTACCTTCTTCAGTCTCGCCACCGGAAGCTTCACTAGATTTGGTCGCCTCTGGCGGATCGCTCTTTTTAATACCGTGGGCAATAAAGTTAACCAC
>JBJOLD010000298.1:0-2701 GCA_046045765.1 Pseudomonadota bacterium
TGGACGCTGCAGAGAAAGAAAAAATTGAAGCAGCAATCAAAGAGTTGGAAGATGCATTGAAGTCGGACGACAAAGACAGCATCAAAGCCAAGAACGATGCACTGCAAGCCGCCAGCCAAAAACTAGGTGAAAAAATGTACGCTGACATGCAAGCCAAGCAAGCCGCCGAAGGTGGCGCTGCCGAAGGCGCCGACCAAGGTGCTGGCGCCCAAGCTTCCAAGCCTGCGGACGACAACGTCGTAGACGCTGAAGTCAAAGAAGTGAAAAAAGGCTAAAAGCCCTGCGGCGGCACACGCCAAAATGCGCCGCGTTGGACACATTGGTGGCTCAACGCGGCTTTTCTGTTGTTAGTGGGTTGTAAGTAGGCGCAGATTGAACATGGCGAAACGAGACTATTACGAAATTCTGGGCGTTGCCAAGAATGCGTCTGAAGAAGACATCAAAAAGGCATATCGCAAGCTAGCGATGAAACACCACCCGGACCGTAACCAGGGCGATGCATCCAAAGCTGCAGAAGAAAAATTCAAAGAGGGCAAAGAAGCCTACGAGATGCTTTCCGATGCACAAAAACGCGCGGCCTATGACCAATATGGCCACGCTGGTGTAGACCCCAACCGGGGCGGCGGCGGTGAAGGCTATGGTGGTTTTGCCGAGGCTTTTGGTGATATTTTTGGTGATATGTTTGGCCAACAGCGCGGCCGTCCTGGCGCGGGCGGTGGCCGTCAGGTGTACCGTGGTGGCGATTTGAGCTATGCCATGGAAGTTACGCTGGAAGAAGCCGCGCGTGGTAAGGACGCGCAGATTCGCATCCCCAGTTGGGATAACTGCGACAGCTGCAAAGGGTCTGGCGCCAAACCAGGCACCCAAGTCAAAACCTGCGGCACTTGCAGTGGCTCCGGCTCAGTGCAAATGCGCCAAGGCTTCTTTAGCGTGCAGCAAACTTGCCCCACCTGCCGTGGTGGTGGTAAGGTCATTCCAGAACCGTGCGCTGCGTGCAGTGGTCAGGGAAGAATCAAACGCCAAAAAACCCTGGAAGTCAAAATTCCGCCTGGTATCGATGGCGGCATGCGGATTCGCAGCGCAGGCAATGGCGAACCGGGCACCAATGGTGGTCCGTCTGGCGACCTTTACATTGAAATTCGCCTCAAGAAACACGACATTTTTGAGCGCGATGGCGACGACATTCACTGCTCGGTGCCCATCAGCATGGTGACCGCCGCCCTGGGTGGAGAAATTGATGTACCTACGCTGGCCGGTAAAGCAGCTATCGACATTCCCGAAGGTACCCAAACCGGCAAGCAGTTCCGCCTGCGCGGCAAGGGCATCAAGGGCGTGCGTGCCAGCTACCCAGGTGACTTGTATTGCCACATTGCAGTGGAAACACCGGTCAAGCTCAGCGAACACCAGCGCCGTTTGTTGAAAGAACTCGACGAGTCTTTCAAAAAAGGGGGGAGCAAGCATTCACCCACCGGTGACAGCTGGACTGATCGTTTGAAGAGTTTTTTTAGCTAAAGACTGCACTGCATTATTTGGTGCAGTTGGTTGGTTGATATACCGCTTGAAAGCCATTCGAATGCCGCTTGATCCTTGGATCTGGCGGCTTTTTTATGACGCACAATTCCACCATGACGGACTCCCATCCCCCCACATTTACGCGATCCCTCACTGCAGCGTTCTACAAATTTGTAGACCTGCCGGACTTTGAAGCGCGCAAAGCTCCATTGCTGGACTTTTGCCAGCAGCGTCATGTCAAAGGCTTGATATTGCTGGCGCGCGAAGGCATCAACAGCACCATTGCCGGTGCACCTGACGATGTGCGTGCCGTGCTGACCTACTTGCGCCAAGACCCGCTGCTGGCCGATTTGCAACACAAAGAATCATGGTCTGATAAAGCGCCCTTTTACCGGATGAAAGTCCGGCTCAAAAAAGAGATTGTCACCATGCAGGTGGATGGCATCAGCCCTACCCACATGGCGGGCACCTACGTGAAGCCGGACGCCTGGAATGCGTTGATCAGCCAGCCCGATGTGGTGGTGGTGGATACCCGCAACGACTACGAGGTGGCCATTGGCACCTTTGAAGGTGCAATCGATCCGCACATCAAAAGTTTTTCAGAGCTGCCCGACTGGGTGCGCCACGCCCAGGCGCAAGGCGTCTTGGGTGCTGGCGTGGAGGCTAAAAAGACCAAAGTCGCCATGTTTTGCACCGGCGGCATCCGCTGCGAAAAATCTACAGCCTACATGCGCACCCTGGGGTTTGATGAGGTGTACCACCTGGAAGGCGGCATTCTCAAATACCTGGAAACCGTGCCACCCGAGCAAAGCCTGTGGCAAGGCGAATGCTTTGTGTTTGACGAGCGCGTGTCGGTTGGGCATGGCCTACAACCAGGCGACCACCAACTGTGCCGCGCCTGCCGCCAGCCGCTGGAAGACGGGGCGCAACTTTCACCTGACTATGAAGCCGGTGTGAGCTGCCCGCGCTGCCACGCCCATACGTCCGAGCAGCAAAAAAACAGTGCCCGCGAGCGTCAGCGCCAGTGGGAACTTGCCAAGGTACGGGCTCAAGTGCATATTGGCGCCCAGTTGCCATTGCCAATCCGCCACGACTGAGCAAGACGGGTCCCAGAGAACCTCCTATGGCATCTCCCCTGCCGATTTTGTATTCGTTCCGCCGCTGCCCCTACGCTATGCGGGCACGATTG
>JBJOLD010000200.1:0-3176 GCA_046045765.1 Pseudomonadota bacterium
GCGCATTGTGATCGAGTTCGATCAGCGTGGTGTCGGCGTTGCCACCGTAGACGATACCAGGTGTGCGACCTGTGATGCGGAGACGGCGGCTCGCACCCGTACCCTGCTTAGCGCGCTCAAAGGCGACAAATTTCATAACTTACTCCTGGATGAAGTCCACCGCGACCAGTGTGACTCCGGTTTAACAAAGGCGCTTAACCGCTGCCCTATGCAGCGACGCCCACTTTACGTTTCAAATCAAAAAAGGTTTTCTTGATCCGAGAACAAACTCATGACCGACTCACCCTTGGCAATGCGCTGGATTGTTTCTGCAATCAACGGTGCAACAGTGAGTTGGCGGATTTTCTGGCAGTTGGTAGCTGCAGCACTCAATGGAATGGTGTTAGTTACAACTACTTCGTCCAGTGCGCTGCCGTTGGAAATGCGCTCAATGGCAGGACCAGAAAAAATGGGGTGAGTGCAGTAGGCATACACCTTCTTTGCGCCGCGCGCTTTTAATACTTCAGCCGCTTTGACTAAGGTGCCAGCGGTATCGATCATGTCATCCATGATGACGCAGTTGCGACCGTCAATTTCGCCAATGACGTGCATTACTTCTGACACATTGGCTTTGGGGCGGCGCTTGTCGATAATGGCCAGGTCACAACCCAGTTGCTTGGCCAGCGCACGCGCACGCACCACACCACCCACGTCAGGTGAAACCACGATCAGGTCTTCGTAGTTCTTTTGGCGCAAGTCGCCCAGCAAGACTGGGGAGGCATAAATATTGTCTACAGGGATATCAAAAAATCCTTGAATTTGGTCGGCATGCAAATCCATAGTGAGCACGCGGTTGACGCCCACAGCTTGCAGCATATTTGCGACCACTTTGGCTGTAATTGGCACCCGGCTAGAGCGTGGGCGGCGGTCTTGTCGTGCATAACCAAAATAAGGAATTACCGCGCTGATGCGTTCGGCTGATGCGCGCTTGAGGGCATCTACCATGATCAGCAACTCCATCAAATTTTCGTTGGTAGGCGCGCATGTGCTCTGCACGACAAACACGTCGCGTGCACGCACGTTTTGGTTAATTTCGACAGTGACTTCACCGTCTGAGAAGCGACCGACAGCGGCAGAGCCAAGAGAAATACCAAGGTTTTTAGCGATATCTGCAGCCATGCCAGGGTTGGCATTGCCAGTAAAAACCATGAAATCAGGGGGGGTGGGAGCCTGCATGTAGATTCCAGCGAAGAGAGTGGGTGTACTTGTCACGAAGCGCTGTTGTTATCGGATAAGCCCGAACAACAATTTGGCAGGGGAAGAAGGATTCGAACCTTCGCATGCTGGAATCAAAATCCAGTGCCTTAACCAACTTGGCGATTCCCCTACACAGGTTAGAAGCTAAAAGCTACCAACCGCTAAACCTTTAATTATCCTACGCTGTTTGCCCAACCAACTAAAGGATGAGCATTCATACTGCTACACAACTTAACTTGAAACGCATCAGGCACTGTTGCCGCATTCCAAGTTATTCCTTGCGGCAAGTGCGCGAATACCGCACTTCCAGAACCTGTCATCCTGCCGGCTAATCCATACTCAGCTAGCCAAGCAATTGCATTGTTGATTTCAGGGCATAAACGTTGGGCCACAGCCTGCAAGTCGTTTCGACCATAACTTATTTTACTAAGTTTGTTTTCGATCTCGTTCGCAGCGAAGCCATAAAGTATAGCAGGCTCGGAGTCACGTTTCAACTCGACGTCGGAGAAAATTAATTTAGTATCCAAACCCTCGGTAGGCTTGCACACTACGTACTGTGCGTATGGCAAAGTGAGCGGTGTGAGTTGCTCGCCAATGCCCTCGACCCAGGCGTGACTGCCGCACAGGAAGAAAGGCACATCTGCACCCAGTGAAAGGCCAATTTTGGCAAGAGCTTGCAGCGGTAAATTGCAACCCCACAAGCGGTTTAGAGCTAAGAGGGTGGATGCTGCGTCGGAAGAACCACCACCCATTCCGGCCTGTGCGGGCACGGATTTATGAATACCAATGTGCGCGCCTAGTCTGGTTCTGCTGTACTGCTGCAAAGCGCGCGCCGCGCGAGTGCACAGATCATCTGCCGGCAAAGGCAGCGTCAGGTCTTCACGGGTGATTTGTCCGTCCCGACGCATATCGAAATGCAGCATGTCGCACCAATCAATCAGCATGAAGGCAGATTGCAGTAGGTGATATCCGTCCGCACGCCGACCAGTTATGTGCAAAAAAAGATTCAGTTTGGCCGGAGCGGGTATGTCGTAAAGCGACTGCATGACTGGATTATCTAGCGGTCTAGAACTATTTTGAGTTCGGTGTCACCTTGCGGCGCCGCGTAGCGGGCGGTTAATTTGCCCTGCGCAAGGTTTGTAAAGTCTGTGGTCCAGCCCGGCGTGTCGGTATTTCCCCCTCGTAACCAGCGGAACAGGGCGTCGATGGGGATGTCGGTGCCAGTGACATGGTGTACCAAGGTAGACAACGATTCAAACTGGGTCGGTTCGCTCGCGGTGTAAAGAGTGGCAAAGCCTGGCCCCCATTGCATGCGTGCCAATGTGCTGCCCAAGACGGTGCTCAAGGTGAGCGAGCCATTCAGTGCATTGCCTTGCAGATTAAATTCTGAGCTGAAAGCTTGAGAGGGCGCACCTGTCACCCGCAGGGCTAATCGCCCCTGCCACTGGCTGGTATTTGAGCTAAAACTGCCGGGAGTCCTTGGCAGGTCAGCGCATCCAGCTATAAAAAATATAGCAATTATTAGCGCAATAAACTCCAAGTGATGCTGGCGGTAGGCCGTGCGATCCATTATTTAACCAACCGTTTTACGGTTTCAATCAGTGTCTCGTTGTCCGGGTTAAGTCCCGTGCCTTCTTTCCAGATGTCTTGTGCTTCTGCCCTGCGATTCATGGCCCAGAGCACTTCGCCTAAATGGGCAGCAATTTCGGCATCGGGTTTGGTTTTGTAGGCGCCTTGCAGAAGTTGTAGCGCCTCATCCAAATTACCGCTGCGGAACTCAACCCACCCCAAGCTGTCGATGATGAAGGGATCGGTGGGGGCAAACGCCAGTGCTTTGGCAATGAGTTGGCGCGCCTCCGGCAGCTTCTCACCACGATCAGCGAGCCCGTAGCCCAGCGCGTTGTAGGCGTGGTGGTAGTCAGGTTTGGCCGCTATAACTT
>JBJOLD010000306.1:0-4637 GCA_046045765.1 Pseudomonadota bacterium
CTGGCGTGTGCCTTGACGGCGGCGAGTGGGTCTTCGGCCCCACGCACCACGGCCATGACGGGCAGGGCGGCAAATTCGACATAGGCGTCAGCGTCGGTGCCTGTACCCGTTTGATGAGCGCGCAGCGACAGTTGCGCATGTTGATTGGCCTGGGCGTAGAACTGCTCGGTGGTCAAAAATAGCGATTCAGGCGGCAGCACTGGGCGTTCGGGATCGCCTTGCAGCAAACGGTAGCGGTCTTTGGTGTCTTGCCAAAAGCGCTGAAACGCAGGCTCCAAGTCGCCATGCAGCACCACCGTGGCGTCCGTGCCTAGGTAGTCAAACACGGTGGCGGTTTCTTCAAAAAACAGCGGCAGGTAGTACTCAATACCTGCTGTTGCGACGCCGTTGCCGATGTCTTTGTAGATGCGGCTTTTGGTGGGGTCGCCGTCCAGCAATTCGCGCCAACGGCTGCGAAAGCGGGCCCGGGCATCGTCGTCCATGGGGAATTCACGACCCGGTAGCAAGCGGATTTCTGGCACCGGGTACAGGCTGCGCTGACTGTCGGGGTCAAACGTGCGGATGCTGTCGATCTCGTCATCAAACAAATCCACCCGAAATGGCACCAAGCTGCCCATGGGAAATAGGTCAATCAAGCCACCGCGCACCGCGTATTCACCGGGGCTGACTACCTGCGTTACATGGCTATAGCCCGCCAATGTGAGCTGGCTCTTGAGCTTGGCCTCATCGAGCTTTTGCTTGACCTTGAACTGGAAGGTGTAGCCCGCCAAAAAGCTGGGCGGGGCCAATCGGTACAGCGCCGTGGTGGCCGGCACAATGATCACGTCCGCGCCGGTGTCTTTGTCGCGCTGCGAAATACGCCACAGCGCGGCTAGCCGCTCGCTGATGAGGTCCTGGTGCGGCGAAAACGTGTCGTAGGGCAGGGTTTCCCAGTCTGGGAACAAGGCGCAACGCAGGTCGGGCGCAAAAAACGCTATTTCTTCCAGCAGCCGCTGTGCATCGGCGGCGTTGGACGTGATGATGGCCAGCGGCTTGCCACCAGCTTTGTCTCGCTCCCCCAGGCGCGCCAACAGCAGGGCGTCGGCAGAACCCGTAGGGCGGGGCAGGGTGTAGCGTTTGCCACTGTGTAGTTTGGGTAAATCCATGAGTGCAGCAATTTTATGCGGCTGTGCAAACTCGCTGCAGGCGGTGGTGCTCTTGTGAAATTAGAATCAAAAGCGAACATGCAGACCCACCCCCATCCACCCACTTTCGCCGCCGCTCGCCTGTGGGCGCTTATTCCCTGTGCTGGCAACGGCTCACGCTCCGGGGCAGACGGCCCCAAACAGTACCAAAACGTTGCGGGCCAACCCATGGTGATGCACACCCTGGCTGCATTTTTGGGTGTGCAGCGGTTGGCAGGCGTGCAGGTGGTGGTGTCGCCCGGTGATGGCTTTTTTGAATCTACTCGCCATTCTGTAGTCGCTACAGTTTTGATAGCTGCTTGCGGAGGTCCGACGAGGGCTAGCAGCGTTTTTAATGGTTTAAATGCCTTGCTGGGGAAGGGCGCTGGCCCGAACGACTGGGTGCTGGTGCACGACGCAGCGCGCTGTCTGATTACCACCGCACACATCAATACGCTGATTGACGCCTGTGAGGCTGACGACGTGGGCGGTTTGCTGGCCCTGAAATTGCCCGACACCCTTAAAAGTGAACGCAATGGCCGGGTGCAAACTACCGTAGACCGGGCCGACAAATGGTTGGCGCAAACCCCGCAGATGTTTCGCATTGGTGCCTTGATGCACGCGCTGCAGGCAGCGGGCGATGCGGTCACTGACGAATCCAGCGCCATGGAATTCATGGGTTTGCACCCCTTGTTGGTGGAGGGCAGCGCCCAAAACTTCAAAGTGACCTATCCACAAGATTTCGCGCTGGCGCACAGCGTGCTGAGTGCACGCCAAGCTGGGTAAATCGGTGAGGGTCGGGCAAGCCGCTGCATCTATCGCTACAACTACAAAGGACTTTATGCCGTTTCGCATTGGTGAAGGTTGGGATATTCATGCTCTGGTCGAGGGCCGCAAGCTCATTTTGGGTGGTGTAGAGATCCCGTTTGCCAAGGGCTTGCTGGGCCACTCAGACGCTGACGCGCTGCTGCACGCCATTACCGATGCGCTGCTGGGCGCGGCCGCCTTGGGCGATATTGGCAGCCACTTTCCTGATACAGACTCTACGTTTAAAAATGCCGACTCTGCCGTGTTGCTGGCGCAGGCCACGCAGCATGTGCGCGACAAAGGGTTTGAGATTGGCAATGTGGACTGCACCGTGGTGGCCCAGGCCCCCAAATTAGCGCCCCACATAAGTGCTATGCGCCAGCGCATTGCCCAGGTATTGTGTGTGGACGTTGATCAGGTCAACGTGAAAGCCAAAACTGCGGAAAAAATGGGTCCGGTGGGGGAGGGGCGCGCCATGGAGGCTCGCGCTGTAGCGCTATTGGTTCGCAAACTACAACCTTAAGTTGGCCGGCTACCCTTGGCTCGCTGTAGCTTGATATGCGCTGACAGGCCGCCCGATGCTGAATTCGTCAGGGCAAATTCGCCGCCCATGCGTGCCACTGTTTTTTCCACAATCGCTAAACCCAAGCCAGCGCCATTAGCGGCTGTGCGTGCTGCCTCACCCCTGTAAAACGGCTTGGTTAGGTTGGCGATTTGTTCGGGACCTACCCCCAAACCGTGGTCGCGAATTTTGATCAATACCCATTTTTCCCGGCCAATGGCAGCCACACTGACTCGGGCCACCCCTGTTTCAGGCGACTTACCGTAGCGCCTGGCGTTTTCCAGCAAGTTGGAGATGATGCGGCCCAATTCCACCTCGTCTGCCAGTACCAACAAGCCGTCTTCGATCTGAACCTTCAATGCCATATCGGGTTTATCTTGAAACGCATAGGCACTTGCCGCCACCACATCACTAAGTGCAACGGGCTGGAATTCTGCTTTATTGGGCCGCGCGTAGTCCAAAAATTTGTCGATGATGGCGTCAAGTTGGTCAATGTCAGCGGCCATGTGCGCCCGTGCATCCAGGTCGGCAACACTGAGCTCCGTTTCCAGTCGTAGGCGTGCCAGTGGGGTGCGCAGGTCATGCGATATGCCTGCGAGCATGACCGCGCGGTCTTGCTCCACCTTGGCCAGGGTTTGGGCCATGCGGTTAAAGCCAATATTGACTTGGCGTATTTCGCTGGTCTGCACCCTTTCGCTCAACCGGCTTGCACTGAAATCACCATCGCGTACCTTGCTGGCGGCAAACGACAACTCCTTGAGCGGGCGATTGATCAAGCGTGCAATCACTGCCGCTCCTGCAAGAGAAAGCACGGCTGCCATGCCTAGCCAGATGATCCAGGTCTTGCTACCCGCCTGCGTAAATCGGGCTGTATCTGCCATCAGCCAATAGGCGTCTCCGTCCATATCAAACCCAATCCACAGTCCTGCTTGACCATTCACACTACTGGCTAAAACGGTGGTTTTGCCCAAGCGCTTTTGCAGCTCTGCGGCCATGTCACTGTCCAGAGTGCCCGTGTTTGGGATGGAATAGCGGTCACTAGCCTCACGCACAACAATGCGCAGGCCTTCCTCTGCAGCCATGGTTTTGAGTAGCGATATGCGCGCAATGGCATCCGCATGAATAAGTGCTGCCCGACTTAAATTCACCTGTGATGCCAGCTGCTGCGCCATTTGTTGAGACCTCGGCTGAAACTCTAAAGAACGTAGCGTTTGCAGCCAGGCCAAGATACTGCCTAGCAAAAGTAGCGCAAGCAAGAAAAAAGTTCGCCAAAATAGGCTGAGCCCAGCCATAGTCAGCGCAACTGCAGGTCGTTCCCCGTCGTCTAAAACAGAGGGCTCGTTGTCTGGAAAAGCTTTGGGGTGCGCGGAGTTCAAGTGTGCAGGAGTGTGGTGTTAAACGGGATCTTCGGGCACAAACACATAGCCTATACCCCACACCGTTTGTATCAGACGCGGTGCTGCGGCATCTGCTTCTATGAGTTTTCGCAACCGGGAAATTTGCACATCGAGACTGCGGTCAAAAGGCTCAAATTCTCTGCCCCGCGAGAGTTGGGCCAGCTTTTCACGCGAGAGTGGAATGCGCGGGTGGCGCACCAGCGCTTTGAGCATGGCAAATTCACCCGTGGTTAGCATCAGTTCTTCCCCGGACTTATGCAGCGAGCGTGCTCCCATGTCAAATGTGAAGGAACCGAAACGTGCAATTTCGTTGTCGCTAGACGGTGCACCGGGTACTTCTGGGGTGGGGCGACGGCGCAAAACGGCGTGAATCCTGGCAAGTAACTCGCGGGGGTTAAACGGTTTGCCTAAGTAGTCGTCCGCGCCTACCTCAAGTCCCACAATGCGATCTATGTCTTCACCCTTGGCTGTAAGCATGATGATAGGCGTGACATCATTGGCTGCACGTAGTCGCCTGCAGATAGACAAACCGTCTTCACCCGGCATCATTAAATCCAGAACAATCAGGTCTGGAGTTTCGCGTAGCAGCACGCGGGACAGCGACCTGGCGTCTTCCGCAACAAAAACGTCAAATCCCTCTTGGGTAAGGTATCGCTTCAATAGATCCCGGATGCGGGAATCGTCGTCAACCACCAATATTTTGTGAGA
>JBJOLD010000324.1:0-11256 GCA_046045765.1 Pseudomonadota bacterium
CAAAAATCCATGGCTGTTTTGGGCATGATGTGCTGGCCTTCATTTACCTCACCAACCCGGAACTCTTCACACTAGAAACAGGCCGCATTCGGGTGGCCACAGACGGCTTGGCACAAGGCCAAACCATGATGCGCCGCAAAAACATCGACTACCCGCAAAACGGTTGGGGCGAAGACGTCCCAGAAACGCACGTTTGCATGACAGTCGATTCTGTGGCCTGTAACGTCGTGTTGGAAAACACCCTGATGGGCCCATGGCTCACCGCCTGAAAGACCGCTATGCAATTGCCTATCGTCGATTTCAACAGCCCCACTGCAGCCATAGACTTTTGCAAAAGTCTGCACGACACAGGGTTTGGCGTGCTGCGTAACCACCCGCTGGACCAGTCATTGGTTGAAGGCATCTATGCCGAATGGCTCGCTTTTTTTCAGACTGATGCCAAACACCTATATGCGCAAGACCCCGTCAAGCTAGACGGGTACTTTTCACCTTCGGTGTCTGAAACTGCAAAAAATCACACCCAAAAAGACCTCAAAGAGTTCTTTCACATCTACCCCTGGGGTCGATACCCCAATGAAGTATCAGACGCAGCGGGCCGCTATTACGCAGCGGGTGCGGCCCTTGCCACCACCTTGCTCACCTGGGTAGAAGACAACTCTCCGGCAGAAGTCAAGGCACGCTACTCCATGCCTTTGCCACAGATGATTGAAGGCAGCGACCACACACTGCTGCGTGTACTGCACTACCCACCCCTGCGCGGCGATGAAGCGCCGGGTGCTGTCAGAGCGGCTGCGCATGGCGACATCAACCTTTTGACCCTACTGCCTGCGGCTACAGAACCAGGCCTGCAAGTGCTAGGACAGGACAACGCATGGCACGATGTGCCGTGTGACTTTGGTCTGCTGATTGTGAATATTGGCGACATGCTGGAGGAAGCCTCAGGCCACTACTATCCGTCCACGGTACATCGCGTGCTCAATCCCACCGGTGAAGCAGCCAAGAAATCACGCATCTCGCTACCGCTTTTTCTCCATCCCCGCCGTGAGGTAGTGCTGTCTGAGCGCTACACGGTGGAAAGCTATTTCAATGAACGCATGCACGAGTTGCGTGGCAAAAAAGCCTGAGCTCAAAATTCTCGCGCCCACAATATCAATTGATGTGCTGCCAAACTTGCGGCGTGTTTCACTTGTGCTGCACCCAACCATTTTTCAGACGATTCCAGTCCAACCTGGCGTGCGACGGCATCGATATGCAGTTGCGTATGACCAGGGTTAACAGAAATCATTGTTAACACCTGCGCCATAGAGCGGGCGCTGCCATACGCCGACATCACCAGCTGCGTCCATTGCGCTTGCTCTACCTGCCAGGCACCCGGTGCGCGCTCTGACGGTTGGGACAGGGATGCCAGCAAAGTCGCTATGCGCTGAGGCGCGCACTGTGCGGCAGTGACAGCGGCAGTGCAGTCCAAGGCATCCAGCCCTTGCACCTCTCCAATTTCAAACTGGGACATCTGCAACAAGTCATGGGCAATTTTTCCGATGCTGCCAACCACTACGGCCAATTCGCACCCCAGAGCGACCCAAGTGTCTCGCTGGGGTTGCCACGGAGCCTCTGCAGCCCCCAAATTCAATGCAGCAGCCATGGCTTGAATCACACTTTCGCCGCATCCGTGCATAGGTGATAACGCTTCTGCCGCACCCCTCAAATGCAACTGCAATGCCTGTTTGCCGGCAATATCCAAACGCGCCAAACTTCGAACCAGTGGCGCGGCCCAGCTCACAGATTTGAAACCAACGCTGGTGACAGCCTCGGGCTGAAGCAGTGTTCTGACCAACATGGGCGTGTCTAGGTACTTTTGCGCCAGCGCCATCAACGATTGGACACACACCACAAGATCTGCACGAATGAGATGAAGCACATCCGAAGTAACCAACGCCATCACCGTCGCGTGTGCGTCCTGACTACTGGCCCCCAGGTGCACAAATTGCACCGCTTCGGGGTTGAAGATCCCCACCATTTCCTTGAGATTTTTCACCAACGGCGTCACAAGACCGTCGGACCGGCTGCGTTCCCGGCCCAACTTTTCGGTGTCAAACAGCTCAATCTTGCAAGTGCCAAGAATGGACATGGCAGCCGCTTGCGGAACCAACCCAGCAGCAGCTTGCGCTCGGGTCAGCTCGGCTTCAAACCGAAGCATAGCGCGAACCCATTGGTGCGAACTAAAGACATCGGTTATTTCAGGGCTGACTAGGCCGCCCTCGAAAACGCTAGTCATTGCAAACAGCGGTCAGGCGTTTTTCAGGCGCAACTGGTTCGGCAGCGGCACCGAGCGACGCAAAACATCTTCACCCAGCCACAACGCCGCGCGGCGCGCGCGCGCCGCCACCGTGGACAGCGGCATTTGCTGGTAATCGTCGTTGAACACTTCAAAGCTGTAGTCACCACGGTAACCCAGCTGGTGCAACTTGAGCACCAACTCGGCCAGCGCCTCGCTGTGCACGCCTTCACCGGGGAACACGCGGAAGGTGCGCGCCGTGGTGATGCGCTCTTCCACCGTCTTGATTTCGTTCCACATGAAATCGGCCAGCTGCACCAAAAAGATTTTGCTGGGGTCCAAAATCTCCAGCTCGTCCAGCGGTGTCTTGGTCGCAAACAGGTGGAAGGAGTCAAAACCCAGACCCAAATTTGGCATGTCGGCCTGCATGATCAAGTCCCACGCTTGGGGAAACTCATTGATGGTGCGGCCCCACGACAATGCCTCGAACGCAATTTTAATATTAAGGGGGATGGCCAACATGGCCAGCTTTCGCAAGTCGCGCACCAGGGTATCGATATCGCCCGTGGCGTGGGTGGAAGTGCTGGAGCAGGCCAGCATCACGCGGCAGTCGAGCGCCGCGCACATCTCCATCATGCTTTTGGCGATGTCCACCTTGTACTCGTGCAAGTGGCCCGAGAGGCCCTCAAAGTCGCGCAGCACCTGAAAACCGGTGACGCGCAAGCCGCTGTCTTTGACTTCTTGCACCGCCGCTTCCCAGCCGTCTGGGTGGCCCACCAAATCTCGCGCTAGCAGCATGACCTGGGTAAATCCGGCAGCTTTCATGGCGGCCAGCTTTGCCTTGAGCGGACCGGCCAAAGAGATGGTGTCCATCCCGAAGTCGTCAAATTTGCCTTCAAATTGGCTCATGGTGTTCAGCCCCGCACGTGGTGAACCAGCTCAAACATGGCGTTGCCCATCGTGGGCCGCGTGATGGCACCTTTGCTGTCCTGCGCCGGGTCTTTGGACGCAATAAATTCCATGCCACGCTGGCGCAAGGCCACCACGCTGGCCTGCACATCGGGCGTACCTAGACCAATGCGCTGAAAGCATTCATCGTCTTCTACGTCCAGCACACCGGGCTCTGGCTCGATCAATTGCAAATAAAAAGTTTTGCATGGGCTTTGCAAAATGCGGCCCTTGGGCAAGATGCCAAAGCGGGTGTCAGACTCTAGCGCGGTAAAGCCCAACAGCGCGCTGTAAAACTCAGTCCAGTCGTCACTACGGTCATTGCCGATGTACTGCACCACACCAAAGAAATGCAAACCACTGATGGCCGGTGGGTTCTTGTCGACTGCAGGCACCGGTGTGAAGTCCACGTCGTAAATGGAAAACTCGCGGTGGCGGTCCACAAAGTAAATGCGGCTATTGCCCACACCATGCACTGCCGGAATGTGCAGCTCCATCACCTCGACCTGCACGGGCACCGCCCAGGCACCCCGCGACAGCGCGCGTTGGTAGGCCGCAGACGCGTCTTGCACGCGCAAGGCGATGGCAGCAATCACCGGCTTTTCGGTGAGCGCAGCACCGCGGCCATGGGCGTTGACGATGATGTTGATATCGCCTTGGCGGTACAGCAGCACTTCGCGCGAGCGATGGCGCGCAATCGGGCGAAACCCCATGGACTCCAGAACCTGGCCCAAAGCCTGGGGCTTGGACGTGGCGTACTCAATGAACTCTATGCCCTCCAACCCCAAAGGGTTGGGGCCTTCGTCGATGTGCTCGCGGTCAGCACCGCTGGGACGTTGTGTGGTGTGGTTCATAGGTTCTCCCAAAATATAAAAATGCGCGCTAAACAGCCGCCGCTGCAGGCGCCGCCGTGGTGTGCGCTCCACCCAAAAATAGCCGCTCGATATTGGGGTCAGCAAGCAAGTCAGAGGCTGGCTTTTGCAGTACCAAGCGGCCCGACTCCAAGGCGATGGCCTCGTCGGAAATCTTGAGCGCACTCTTCACATTTTGTTCCACCATCAGCACCGTAGTGCCCTGGTCTGCCAGCTTGCGCAGGAGCCTGAACACGTCTTGTACCACCAAAGGCGACAAGCCGATAGAAGGCTCATCAATCAAGATCACCTTAGGGCGCAGCAGCAACGCACGGCCAATTTCCAATTGCTTTTGCTCACCACCCGACAGCGCTGCCGCCGGTGAATGCATACGCTCTTTCACGCGGGGGAAGAATTCCAGCACTTCGGGAATGCGCTCGTGCGTGGTTTTCATACCCAGCGTGATGCCGCCTAACTCCAGGTTCTCGAAGACACTGAGCTGGCCAAACAAGTTGCGCCCCTGTGGCACAAAGGCAATACCTTGCGCCAGCAGTGCTTTTTGGCTGGAGCCATTCACTTCTACGCCATCGAGCAATATCTTGCCATGGCGCGGCTTGAGCAAGCCAAACAGGGCTTTCAGCACCGTGGACTTGCCCGCCCCATTGGGCCCCAGCAGCAAGGTGATGGTGCCGCGTTTGGCTTTGAACGACAGGTTGTTCAGGATCATGAAATCCTTGTAGCCCGCCACCACATCGACAAACTCAATGCAGGTATCAGTTGACTTAGATTGCGTCATGGCTCAGCTCCCCAGGTAGGCATCAAGCACTTGCTTGTTGCTGCGAATCTCGTCGGGTGTGCCAATGGCAAGTACCTTGCCCTCAACCATCACCATGATGCGGTGGCACAGGTCCATCACAAAGTCCATGTTGTGCTCAATCACCACAAACGAACTCTTCTTGCCAAACTTCGGGTTGCGGTTCAGCTCTTTGAGCAAGGTGCTGATGCCGCCCACCAAGCTGGGGTTTACGCCCGCACACGGTTCGTCCAGCAGCACCAAATCGGGCTCGCTCATGAAGGCCATGGCAATGTCCACCAACTTTTGCTGGCCGTAAGACAGTTCACCCGCCTTTTTGTCCGCCACATGGCGAATATGGAACTGGTCGATCAGCGCATCGGCCTTCTCGCCCAAGCCCGAATCGCCGGGCGCGAACATGCGGCTCAGCATGGTGCCCTTGTGCTCTTGGGCTGCCACGATCAGGTTGTCGCGCACCGTCATCTTGCCAAACACCTGCAGGGTCTGGAACGTGCGCCCTACCCCCAGGCGGTTGAGTTCCAACGGGCCGGACTGGGTTACGTCGCGGCCATTGAGTTCAATCTTGCCTTCGTCCGGGGTGATCTGCCCCAGCATGCTGTTAAACAACGTGGTCTTGCCCGAGCCGTTGGGCCCAATCACACCAAAAATTTCACCCGGCATGACTTCAAAAGACACACCACCAACAGCCTGAATCGCACCGTAGGCTTTTTTGATGTTGGTGACTTTGAGTACCGGGTTGAGCGTCGAGTTTTGTGTCGCACTTTGGCTCATGATTTCGCTCCCAAGTTGTTAGCCGCTGCGGCACGCGCTGCGCTGGCCTCGCGGGCAATGCGTTTGGCCTTAATTCGGTCTGGAATGCTCAGCAAACCATCGGGCAGCCAAATCATCAGCAGCACTACCGCCGCGCCAAATACAAACAAATACCACGCCTGTGCAAAGCGCAGCCACTCAGGAAGAATCACGCCCACCGCAGAGCCCAACAGCGGCCCCAAGAAGTAGCCCGGGCCACCCACCACCACCATCAGGTACATCATGATGGACGCACCCACAGTGAACGGTGCTGGCTCAATGAATTGCACCAGCGATGCAAACAGCGCACCGGCCACACCGGCATACACCGCACCAATGGCAAAACTCAGCAGTGTGTAGCTGCGGGTGTTGATGCCCAGGCTCTCAGCCCGAATCGGGTTGTCGCGCAGGGCCGTAAATGCCTTGCCCCAGGGGCTGCGCAGCAACCCCCATTGCAGCGCAGCCATCACCACCGCAGTGCCCAGCACAAAGTAGTAGTACGCCAGGTTACCCTCCAGCGAAAAGCCAAACAGACTGGGGCGCTCAATGCCATTGATACCGAAGGTGCCGCCGGTGAGCCACTCTTCGTTGCGCATCACCAACCAAACGGCAGTATTAAAGCCCAGCGTAGCAAAAGCCAAATAAATGGTCTGCACGCGCAGCGCCGGAAATCCCAAAACAATGCCCGTGACAAAACAAATCAGCGCAGCAGCGGGCAGCCCCAGCCAAAAGCTGATGCCCGCTTTCATCATGATGGCCACGGTGTAGGCACCAATACCAAAAAACGCTGCATGGCCCAAAGACTTCTGCCCGGCGTAGCCCACGGTCAGGTTCAGGCCCATGGTGGCGATCACGAAGATCAGCCAGTACGACAGCAAATAAATGCCATAATTTTTAAGAAAAGGGGGCGCAGCCAGCACCAGAAGTGCGCAAGCCGCTATCAAAAAGAGAGTGATTTTTTTCATATCAGACCTTGCGTTCTTCTTTTTTGCCTAGCAAACCTTGCGGCTTGAACAAGATCACCACCATGAAGATCACCAACGCCACAGCGTCTTTGTAGGCCGGCGAGATGTAGGCGGCGGCCAAGTTCTCGCACACCCCCACAATCAGCCCGCCCAAGAGCGCACCGCGCGAGTTATTGAAGCCGCCGATGATGGCAGCGAAGAACGCCTTATTGCCCAGGCTTTCGCCCATATCGAACTTGGCAAGATAGGTGGGCGTAACCAACAGCGCGGCCGCCACGGCCAGCACGGCGTTGATGGCAAACGCGTAAAAAATCATGCGCGGCACATTGATGCCAAGCACCGAAGCACTCTCGGTGTTTTGCGCCACGGCTTGCATCGCACGGCCAGTCACTGTCTTGGTCATGAAAGCCTGCGTGACAAACACCAGCAGCAAGGCCACTGCAAAGGTGCCAATGTCTGCCAAAGTAATAGTTACACCAGCAATGTTGTAAATCTTGTCCGCAAACAGGCTGGGAAAGGGGTGCGCCTCAGCGCTGTAACCCGCGCGCACCCCATTGCGCATGGCAATCGACAGACCGATAGTCGCCACCACAATGGGCATCATGCCGAACTTGAAAAGCGGGTCTACCAAGCCGCGCTTGAAGACCCAGCCAAGCACAAACACGGCCAGCACCACCGTGAGCACAAAGCTCACTGCCATAGGTGCACCCATGCTCAAAAAGCCCAACATCATGAACGCGGGCAACATGACAAACTCGCCTTGGGCAAAGTTAATGGTGCCACTGGCCTGCCACAGCAGTGTGAAGCCCAGTGCCGCTAAGGCGTAGATTGCGCCAGTGGCAAGGCCACTGAACAGCAGTTGTAGAAAGTCTGTCATGGGTGCCCCTAATGAAGAATGGATTTACTTCTTGGCGTTTGCCGCGGGCTTGGCTGCAGGTGCAGAAGGTGCAGCGGCTGCGTTCAGTGCTGGGACCGTAGCGACCACCACTTGCTGACCGTTCTTAACTTCTACCAAAAAGCTCTCGCGGTCCAGATCGCCGTTTTGGTCAAACGCCACGTCCATCAAAATGCCTGGCTCTTTGCTGGTGCTGACTTTGAGGGTGTGCAGCGCACTAGCAACTGCCTTGCGGTCCAGCTTGCCGACTTTTTCAATCGCCGCCTTCAGCGTGTAAATGCCAGAGTAGCCTTTCATGCCGTTGTGGTCGGACACATATTTGTATTCCTTCTCAAACTTGGCGCGGAACGCACGAATCGCTGGCAACGGTGCATCTACCGTCAAGCCAACGTGGGCCACGGCGCCGTTGGCCGCTTCGCCAGCCAGTTCGATCACTTTTTGGCCGGTGAGTGTGGTTTCGCCAATGATGGGCTTGTTCCAGCCTTGCTTGCGCAACTCGCGCAGGGCGCGTGCAGACTCCTCTTCATTGGTGTACACAAACACGCCGTCGGCACCGCTTTGCTTGGCTTTCAACACTGCAGCAGAAAAGTCAACCTGGCCGGAGTCGGTAGAAATTTCGGCTACCACTTTGGTCGTGGAATTGGCCAACGCCTTTTTCATCATGTCCAGGCCGCCCTTGCCGAAGTCGTTGTTCACAAAAATGATGGCAATAGTTTTCAGCTTGGCTTGGTCGCTGATGTAGCGCGCCACCTTGGGCATGGCCGTGGCTTGGGTAAAGCTGGTACGGAAGATGTAGGGATTGCCCTGCATCGTGATGCTGGCGGCTTCACCGCCGGTGAAGTTGGGTATCTCGGCCTTGCGGCTCTCGGCCATGGACACCATGATGGAGCCGGAAAACACCGGGCCAAAAATGGCAAACACGTCTTCGTCCACCGCTTTTTGGGTCAAACCCTTGGCCACGCCAGGGTTGGACTGGGTGTCAGAGGTGGTGGTTTGAATCTTCTTGCCCAAGATGCCGCCCGAGGCGTTGATCTCTTTCACCGCCAGCTCGACGCCATTTTTGAAGTTGGTGCCAGCAGTTGCACCGCCACCAGAGAGCTCAACGATGTTGGCGATTTTGATGGAATCTTGGCTAAAAGCGGTGCTAGCGCCCATCAGCATTGCGCAGGCAGCTATCAATTTAAGAGCGTTTCGTTTTTGCATTGCAGGTTCTCCTGAGTTGGAATTTGTCGTTCATACCAAGCGGTCAAAAAAAAGAACTACAACAACGCCCACACGGCTGTCCGTGCGTTATTCGTTCAAAATTCTGACTTCGAGCTGAACTTTATAGACCAGAACCTATTTTTGAAAGAAAATTTTTCTCAAAATGTTTGTTTATCATTCAATTAAGTACGATAAACGAACGTAACAAGGGTTAGCCCTATGAAGCTACAGGCCTAACCCGCTCAAAAATCAGCGCCCATGAACGTCGTGCCCTCTATCCTGCCATCCACTTCCCTTCAAGTGAAATCCCCGTTAGACAAACGCGACTGGATAGCGGGTTTGGAAAAAGGCCTGTCTGTTATCGAAGCTTTTGACGACGCATTTCCCCGGATGACCGCGAGCCAAGTGGGCGAACGTTGCGGCATTACCCGCACCGCAGCCCGTCGCTATTTACTAACGCTGCAACACCTGGGCTACGTGGCCACCGACGGAAAGCTGTTTTGGCTCACCCCCCGCATCTTGCGTTTGGGCCAGTCGTATCTGGAGTCCGCCCGATTGCCCCGCGTTGTGCAGCCATTCCTGCAGCGGGTGACTGCGGGCACCCAAGAAATTGCCTATGTGAGCGTGATGGACGGTGACGACATCGTCTACGTCGCACGCAACGGCAGCAACCGCAGCATGAACACCGGCTACGTGCTGGGCTCGCGGGTACAAGCGCAGGTGTCAGCGGCAGGCATGCTGATGCTGGCAATGCGCGAACCCGAATGGCTGGACCAATGGCTCAACCACTTTGAAATAAAAGCCTACACATCACACACCATTGCCAGCAAAGAGCGCCTGCGCATGGAACTGGCGCGCATTCGACTACAAGGCTGGGCCGTGTCAGAACAACAGTTGGAGCTGAACTACCGCGGAATTGCTGTGCCACTGATAGACCGCCGCAGTGCCGTGGTGGGCGCCCTCAACGTCACCATGCCAATGGGCAATGAATCCACCGAAGACGCCACCGCGCGGGTGCTGCCGGTGCTCCTGGAAACCGCACGGGCTATGCGCAACCTGATCTAAGTGGGTCGACCGGCTGCCCCTCGGTGTACAGGTTCTGAACGTGCAGGTGTAAGCATATGCAAATTTAGAATATAGAAATAGCAAAAAAATAGTTTTCAATCTAAGTCTTGCAGCCTACATTGCAGCCCTATGCATGATTTAGCCTTTGTATTTGCGGGTTTTTTTGTCGGTTTTGTGGTCGGTCTCACGGGTGTGGGCGGTGGCTCTTTAATGACGCCCATTTTGATTTTCTTTTTTGGCATCAAGCCGTATTTGGCCGTAGGCACAGACCTGCTGTTTGCGGCGTTTACCAAAATGGGCGGCACTATCAAGTTGGCCCGTTCCCGCCATATTGACTGGCCGGTGGTACTTAACCTTTCGGCGGGGAGCATTCCTGCAGCCTTCATTACTCTTTATGTATTGCATGAACTGGGGGCTACCAGCGCCGCGGTGCAGCACCTCATGACCACCACTCTTGGCTTTGCTTTGCTGCTGACCGCAGCGGCCACACTGTACAAGGCAGTACGCGGCAAAGTAGGCCCCAAAAGCGTGGAAGCAGGTCAAGAAGCCGCTGCCGCCCGCCCCCGCAATTGGAGCCTGCCGCTGCTGTTTGGCGCGCTCATTGGCACGCTGGTTACACTCACCTCCGTCGGCGCGGGGGCCATTGGCGTGACCGTACTGATGGTGTTGTACCCCTTGCTCCCCTTGCCGCGCATTGTGGCCGCAGACATTGCCTATGCAGTGCCGCTCACGTTGGTAGCCGGCATGGGCCATGCGTCGCTAGGCTCGGTGGATTGGCCCTTGTTGGCCAAGCTGCTGGCAGGCTCTATCCCGGGCATTTGGGTGGGTTCTCACCTGATGTTTAAAACCCCCGAGCGCGTGATTCGCGCCCTGCTCTCCTTGTTGCTGGCGTATGCCGGTTTGAAATTGATCGCTTTGTAGTTAGAAAAACCATGTACCAGTACACCGAATTTGACCGGCAATTTATCCGCGCCCGTGCCGCCCAGCACCGCGACCAGCTAGAACGCAACCAGGCTGGCACCCTTGCGGACGACGACTTCCGCCCGCTGCGCCTGCAAAACGGCTGGTACATCCAGCGTTACGCACCCATGCTGCGCGTGGCCGTGCCGTATGGCGAGTTGTCCAGCGCCCAGTTGCGCGTGCTGGCCCGCATTGCCCGTGAATTCGACCACCCCAGCAAAGAAGTGTTTGACAAAGCCATTGGCACCCAAGCCACTTGGGGCACCACTCACCTGCCCGTGGGCTATGGCCACTTCACCACGCGCCAAAATGTGCAATTCAACTGGATTCCGCTGGCCAAGAGTGCCGACGTGATGGACCTGCTGGCCACCGTGAACATGCACGGCATCCAGACCAGCGGCAACTGCATCCGCAACATCACCAGCGACGAGCTGGCCGGTGTGGCCGCGGATGAGATTGCTGACCCGCGCCCGTTTGCCGAAATCATGCGC
>JBJOLD010000326.1:0-19729 GCA_046045765.1 Pseudomonadota bacterium
GGCCACCTCAAAGTCCTGGACCTCTCTAGAGTCCTGGCTGGCCCCTGGTGCACCCAAATGCTGGCCGACCTGGGGGCGGACGTGGTCAAAGTTGAGCGCCCAGGCGCAGGGGACGACACGCGCCATTGGGGCCCACCGTTTCTCAAAGACGCTGACGGTAACGACACCACGCACGCCACCTACTTCACCGCCTGCAACCGCAACAAACGCTCGGTGACCATCGACATTGCCCAACCCGAAGGCCAGGCGCTGATTCGGCAGATGGCCGCGCACGCAGACATCGTGGTGGAAAACTTCAAGGTGGGCGGGCTCAAAGCTTACGGGCTGGACTATGAGAGCCTTAAGGCGCTGAACCCGCGCCTGATTTACTGCTCTATCACCGGCTTTGGGCAAGACGGCCCCTATGCCGAGCGCGCTGGCTACGACCTGATGATTCAGGCCATGAGTGGCATGATGAGCATCACCGGCCACCCCGACGGTGTACCCGGCGGCGGGCCGCTTCGGGTGGGCGTGGCGCTCACTGACCTGTTCACTGGCTGCTACGCGACCAGCGCCATCCTCGCCGCACTGCAGGTGCGCAACCGCACGGGTGCGGGCCAGCACATTGACATGGCGCTGCTGGACGTGGGCATGGCTATCTTGGCCAACCAGGCAGCGGGTTTTCTGAACACCGGCAACGTACCCACACGCCAAGGCAACAGCCACCCCAGCCTTGCCCCGTACCAAGACTTTCCCACGCTGGACGGTGCCATGCTGCTGGCCATTGGTAATGACGGGCAGTTTGCGCGCTTCAGTGCGGCAGCGGGACACCCCGAATGGTCGGCAGACCCGCTTTTTTCCACTATGGCTGCACGTAACCAGAACCGCGGCGTACTCATTCCTGTCATGCAGGCTGTAACCCGCACCCGTACAACAGCGGATTGGGTGACATTTTTAGAAAATAAGGCTGTGCCTTGCGGCCCCATCAACACCGTCAGTCAGGCGTTTGCTGATCCGCAGGTGCATGCCCGAAATTTGGTGGTTAATCAGGCCGTAGCCCTTTCCGATAGTGCGCAAGAAGCTACAAAAATAATAGCAACCGTAGCCAGCCCACTGCGCTTGAACGACACGCCACCGGTGTTGCGCCACGCGCCACCAGCACTGGGCGAGCACACTGATGTGGTTTTGACCGAGCTGGGCTTGGATGTTATTGCCATCGCGCAGTTGCGCCAAGCTGGTGTGGTTTAAGGTTACTCTTTTTGCACCCGCACGCGGCCTCATTCTGATATTCTGAAAGGCTTGCTGCTCTAGGGGCAGCGCTGGAAGCACCTTAGACCTTAGGCCGCATGAAATTTTCAAATAACCCGGTACGTTTGCTCGCAGAAATCCTCGGCATCGTTGCGCTCATAGAGCTGGGCATCATGCTTTTGACGCCACTTTTTGCGTCGGGCTTGAGTCCATTGGCTGCGGGAGTGTTAGACCTGTCTTTGCTGGTCTTTCTTTCTGGGCCGCTGGTTTATTGGCGGTGCATGATCATTACCCGCAATGCCGCGGCAGCTGCCCAGCCAGCGGGCTACAAGCGGCAAAGCTCCAGTATTCGTCCTGCCATCATCGCCACGGCGTTGGCGCAGGTACTTGGCTTAACTGTTACCGCGTTGGGTGTGTGTGTTCAGTCGGGTGTTGCCGACCGTGCAGCACGGGTGCGATTTGACCGAGCTGTGGAGCGGCTGGAAGCCGACGTCAAGCGCCGTTTAGAGCTGCCCTTGTATGGGTTGATAGCGTTGCGTGGCGTGTATTCGGCAAGTGAAGAAGTCACACCTAGTGAATTCACTGAAATGGTCCACACCATGGACATTGAGCGCCAGTTTGTAGGCGTCAAATCCTATGCCTTTTTGGAACGGGTAATGCGCGCTGATTTGTCAGCCTATGAGAGCAAGGCGCGCGCGCAAGGGTCATCAGAGTTCAAGATTACTACGGCCGGCCAAGCGCCTGACTTGTACGTGGTGCGGCACATCGAGCCGCTGATGCCTAACTTTGCGGCTTGGGGCTTTGACATTGGACAAGAGCCCACGCGTCGGGAGATGTTGAACCGCGCGGTTGCAACGGGTGAGGCCTCGCTGTCTGGGGCGCTAACCTTGGTAGCTGCTGAGGAAGCGGGCAATGCTCTGCTTTATGCCATGCCGATTTTCCGCTCTGGCGCAGACCCCCAAACCGCTGAGCAGCGGTCTGTGGCTCTCAAGGGGTTTGTTGGCGCTGCAGTTGTGGTGTCAAGCGTGATGCAAGGTGCTGCCGATTCGGCCTCAGAGCCTATTGCCGTGGAGCTGTTTGATGGAGACACACAAGTGCCTGCCAATCTGCTGTTCGACGTACAAACCAAAGGCTTGTCGCAGGCCCCCAACTTTCAATCAGTACGGCCTATTTTGGTGGGCGGGCGGCTGCTGAATTTACGCGCCACAGGTACACCAGAGTTTGAGGCCTCGTTAGACCGATCTGCCGCTGCGGCGACGGGTGTAGGTGGTGCCTTTGCCAGCTTTTTGATGGCTTTGGCTGTGTGGGCGTTGGCATCGGGGCGTATGCGTGCGCAAAACCTGGCTCGGCGCATGACCGCCGAGCTCGACACCATGGCCCGTGTGGTGCAAACCACGGACAACGCCGTGATCATCACCGACCGCGATTTGCACATCACTTGGGTCAATGCTGGCTTCACCCGCATGAGTGGCTATACCCTGGAGGAAGCACAGGGCAAACCCCCGGGTGCGTTATTGGGCAGTCGAAAAACTCGTCCCGAAGTGATCAAAATTTTGGCGGATGCCGCAGCCGCTGGCCAACCCTGCCGGGTGGAGCTGGTAAATATCGCCAAAGATGGACATGAATATTGGCTTGATACAGATGTGCAGCCCATGTTCGACCTCAAGGGCGAGCTTGCGGGTTTCATGGAAATCGGGACTGACATTTCCGACCAAAAGCGGGATCAACTGGACTTGGAAATTGCGCAGCGCAACCTCACCGATTTGGCAAACCGCTTGAACCTGGCTGTCGAAGGCGGGAATGATGGTCTGTGGGATTGGATGGACATTACCCTTGATGAGCAATGGTGGTCTCCAAGCTACTACGCCCAGTTGGGGTACTCTTTAGACGAGCTACCCGCTACGGGCGCAAACTTTATGTCGGTGGTGCACCCCGACTTCAGGACAAAAATTGACGAGGCAATGCAACTCGCCCTGCACCACGGCAAGCCCTATGACCAAGAAATGCTGCTCAACACCAAGCATCTGGGCTACCGGTGGTTTCGCTCGCGTGGCAAGGTGTTTCGCGACGCAAAAGGCAATGCAACGCGCGTAGCGGGTTCGTCACAAGACATTCACGACCGCAAGTTGGCAGAAGCTGAGGTCAAGCGGGCCAGTGCGCTTTTGCGTGGGTCTATCGACGCGCTAGAGGAGGCGTTTGCGCTGTTCGACCCCAAAGACTGTTTGGTCATGTGCAACCGGCGTTACATCGAAGTACACGCCAATACGGTTTTACCCATTGAACCCGGCGTGTCACTGACTCAAATATTGTTTGCTACTGCCGAAAATCGCATGGTGCCTGAGGCCATTGGCCGTGAAGACGAATGGGTGCAAGAGTGCTTAGCTTTGCACAGCCAACTGTTTTCGAGCAGCCAGCGTGTGCTCTCCGACGGCAGGGTCTTGCGTGTTACCAACACGCGCATGGATGACGGTCATTGCGTGGTGTTCGCGGTGGACGTAACGCATTTGGTGCATGCCACCGAGGCAGCCGAGGCGGCTTCGCGCTCCAAGAGCCAGTTCTTGGCCAATATGAGCCACGAAATTCGCACGCCCATGAATGCGATTCTGGGCATGCTGAAGTTGCTTCAAAACACCGAGCTCACCACTACTCAGCTAGATTACGCCGCAAAAACAGAAGGTGCTGCGCGCTCGCTGCTCGGGTTACTCAATGACATCTTGGACTTCTCCAAAGTCGAGGCGGGCAAGATGACGCTGGACCCCCGACCCTTTCGCATAGACAGGATGCTGCGCGACTTGTCGGTCATTTTGTCGTCCAACGTGGGTAACAAAACTATTGAAGTGTTGTTCGATATAGACCCTCAGGTGCCACGCTGTGTGGTGGGGGACGATATGCGCCTGCAGCAAGTGCTCATTAACCTGGGTGGCAACGCTATCAAGTTCACCAGCGAAGGCGAAGTGGTGCTGCGCTTGCATGTGATCGAGCGCACAGATGACGAAGTGCTGCTGGAGTTTGCCGTGAAAGACAGCGGTATTGGTATTGCGCCCGAGAGCCAATCGCATATTTTCAGCGGCTTTTCACAAGCAGAGGCATCCACTACGCGACGGTTTGGTGGCACTGGCCTCGGTCTGGCGATTTCTAGCCGATTGGTAAGCTTGTTGGGCGGCGAGATGAGTTTGCAAAGTGCGCCTGGCCAAGGCAGCATTTTTTCGTTTCAATTGCGCATGGCCGTGGCTAAAGAACTAGAAACGAGCCTGCCCTTGGCACCGCCACAAACCATCGCACAGCGCACTTTGATTGTTGACGACAACGATATTGCCCGCGATTTGTTGGTGAACATGGCTCGCACATTGGGCTGGCTGGTCGATGCGGCTGACAGTGGTACCCAAGCCCTGTCGCTGGTGCAGCAGCACTTGCAACGGGGTGAGCCGTATGACGTAGTTTTTGTGGACTGGCAAATGCCAGAGATGGACGGCTGGCAAACCAACCAACACTTGCGCGAACTGGTGTCTGCCGTGCCCGGCCAAGCTATGCCAATGGTGTTCATGGTTACTGCGCATGGCCGCGACATGCTGTCGCAAAAAGCGGCGCAAGAGCAGGCCACCCTGAACGGTTTTTTGGTCAAACCCGTAACTGCGTCTATGCTGCTCGATGCCGTGATGGATGGAAAATCTGCAGCGCTCACGGCCCAAACCGGGCATAACCCCGCTCTAGCTACCAAGCTCGAAAAACCCAAGCGCTTGCAGGGCATGCGCATTTTGGTGGTTGAAGACAACAAAATTAACCAGGCTGTAGCGCATGGACTGTTGTCGCAAGAAGGGGCGATAGTCACCCTGGCTGACAATGGCATGCTGGGTGTGGACGCAGTTTTGACCATGCAGCCGGCTTACGACGTGGTGTTGATGGATTTGCAAATGCCGGTCATGGACGGCTTTGAGGCGACACGTGTCATTCGCCAGTCTTTGGGCTTGTCCAAGCTTCCTATCATTGCCATGACCGCTAACGCTATGGCCTCAGACCGCGATGCCTGCATGGTTGCGGGCATGAATGACCACGTGGGCAAACCGTTTGAGCTTGACCACCTAATCGCCACGCTGCACAGGCATACCGGATTGGCGCAGCCGCAAGCCCAGACAGTCTTAAAGCCAATGCCCACAGTGGCATTCCTACCCGGTGACTTGGATACTGAGGGCGCGCTAGAGCGCGTGGGTGGCAACAGCCAGTTGTATGCAACGGTGCTATCGGCGTTTGCAACCGAATTGGTCGGTACACCAGACCAACTGCACACCGAGCTGGTAGCACACGACAATCTGCATGCAGCACGAACGCTGCACACGCTCAAGGGTCTGGCGGCTACCGTCGGGGCCAGGCACTTGTCGCAGGTTGCTGCGCAGCTGGAAAATGCCGTCAAAGATGAATCTACGCCCTACGATGCTGCCGCTATGGTGCAGACGGTGCGCCAAGCGATTGATGCGCTGACGCACGCACTGGTGCCAGTGCTTGAAAGATTGCAGGAGGGCGTTCAAACGGCAAATGCCGCTACAACCGACAACGATGCCTTCAACCGCGCGCAACTAAAGCACGATCTGCAAGCCCTGTTGCGACTGCTCGATAGTTCAGATATGGTCGCTATTGAAGTTTTTACCATGGTGGATCAAACTTTTGGTCCTCACTTAACAGGCGCACTTGACCCTATGCGGGCTGCCATCAATAACTTGAATTTTGCCGCCGCCGCTCTTCACTGCAAGGCGCTATTGCAAACCCATCACTAAGCCTATTCCATGACATTTGTACCACTTCATAAAACACTGGCCTTGTGTTTATTGGTCTGCGCACTATGGGCACAACCCGCTAGTGCACAGACCGGCCATTTGGAGCGCATTGGGGTTAGTAAAGAGTTGAGTGTGTGCATTTGGCCAGACTATTTCGGCATTTCTTACCGCAACCCCAAAACCCAGCAGCTCGAAGGAATCGATATCGATCTGGCCCAGGCTTTCGCCAAAGACCTGGGCGCATCGGTCAAGTTTGTTGACAGTTCTTTTGCCCGGTTGGCGGATGACTTGGGCCAGAACAAGTGCGACGTTGCCATGTTTGGCATTGGTATCACACCAGCGCGCCTGGAAAAGCTGCGCTTCACCAAACCCTATTTAGTGAGTGATATTTACGCCATCACCACCAAGAGCAATCGGCGCATCAAAACCTGGGGCGATATTGACCAAGATGGTGTGGTTGTATCGGTTGCCAAAGGCACACTGCACGAAGCCGTGATGCGTGAAAAGCTCAAGCGCGCCACCTTGTCTGTCAGTGCCACAGCACAAGGGCGCGAGCAAGATGTGGAGTCTGGCCGTGCCGACGTGTTCATGACCGATTTTCCGTTCAGTCGACGCATGCTGGAGCAGACCGATTGGGCACGTTTGGTGAGCCCGCTTTCCACCTATCACCTCACCTCATACGCCTATGCGGTTGCACCGGGCGATGATAAGTGGCAGACAAGGGTGGAGCGGTTTGTCAGTGATGTCAAAAAGGATGGCCGTTTAGCTGGCGCTGCCAAGCGGCACCAGCTAGAACCTATCGTCGCAAGGGACTGATTGCACATGTCTGCGTTAGACAAAAGTCTGCGACGTAACCGGCTGGTATTTGGTGCCTGTGTTGTGGTGGTATTGGTGGTGGTTGTGGGCTTGGTGGGGTACAACTTGTGGCGTCTGCGCGTCGCAACCATTGAAAGTCAGCTGGATGCAGTAGCCCAAAATGCAGGCGCCTTTGAGGAGCATTTGACGCAAACTCTGAGTGTGATTGACCTCAACTTGGTGAGTCTGGCCGAACAAAGCGCGCAAGACGCGGCACTGCAAGCGCTGTTGCGCAATGCGCGTTATCTGCGTTCTATTTCAGTCGTTGGCAGTGGCGGAAAGATTATCTCAAGTTCGGAGCCGCGCAACGTTGGCCTCGCTTTTAACGGGGCTGGTTTTCTCCCTGCATCTACATCGGCTTTCCCTGCCCTGCGGGTGGGCCCGCTGACGGGTGGGCGCGATTTGTTCAACGCCAAGGGTATTGCTGTTGGTGAGCAAGCACCGGCACAGTCGTTTATTGCGGTGCAGCGCGATGTGCCGCTGGCATCGGGCACCCTAGTCACGTTGGTTGCAGTGATAAATCCCGACTATTTTTTGAACTATTACGATCGCCAAATTGGTGGTTCCGATGTGCAAGTGCAGCTATTGCGTGCGGATGGTGGGCTGTTGTTAAGCACTGCAGAGAGCTACCTACCTGGCCAGGCCGCGGATATGCAGTTAATTGCGTTGCTGGCCAAATCAGAGTCGGGGCGGGTGCAGCAGTTGGGTAGCAGCGCAGCCATGGAGCACTTGACGGGGTACCGCGCCTCGCGGTTTTTCCCGGTGGTGTTGGTGGTGCATACCGATACAGGTCATGCACTTGCCATGTGGCATCGTGAGGTGCGCAACACCTTGCTATTTACGTTGGGTGCTCTGGGTTTGGTGCTTGGGGTTGCGTTGTTTTTCTTCAGGCGTTTTCAACGCCTTGCGGCAGAAAGAGCGGTATGGATTCAGGCCCTTGACACCCAGAAATACGCATTGGACCAGCATGCCATCGTGAGCCGTACCGACGCAGACGGCATCATTACCTATGCCAACGACAAGTTTTGCCTGATCAGTGGTTACAGCCGCGATGAGCTGCTCGGGCAGAGCCATAGGCTGATCGAATCGGATCACCATCCAGAACAGTTGTTTTCGCAGCTATGGGAAACGATTGCCAGCGGCCAGGTCTGGCACGGCGAATTGTGTAACCGGTGTAAAACTGGCGAGTTGTATTGGGTCAATGCCACCATTGTTCCTTTGCGTGGGCCTGACGGTTTTGTAAAAGAGTACATTGGTATTCGAACCGACATTACCGATCGAAAAAAGATCGAGAGTTCTCTTGAAGTTGCCAAGCTTGCGGCAGAGCAGGCTAACGTTTCTAAGAGCCAGTTTTTGGCCAATATGAGCCACGAAATTCGCACCCCCATGAACGCCATTTTGGGCATGTTGACGTTGCTGCAGCGCGCGCAACTGACCCATAAGCAAAAAGACTTCGCTGAAAAAGCCGAAGGGGCTGCCCGCTCACTATTGGGTTTGCTCAATAGCATTTTGGATTTTTCGAAAATAGAAGCCGGCAAGATGGAGCTCGATACCCGCACCTTTGAGGTGGCCCAGTTGCAGCGCGACGTCAACGTCATCTTGAGCAGCAGTGTGGCAACCAAACCGGTGCGCTTGAGCTTTGTGGTGGACCCCGCCGTACCCACGCACTTGTTGGGTGACGATATGCGGCTGCAGCAAATATTGGTGAACTTGGGCGGTAACGCAATCAAGTTCACCGAGCAAGGCGATGTGAGCGTTCAAGTGCGGATGGTGGTGGATAGCGCTGGGGGCGAGCGGGTTGAGTTTTCTGTTCGGGATAGCGGCATTGGCATCGCACCGCAGTACATGGCGCACATTTTTGACGGCTTTACCCAAGCGGAATCGTCTATTACCCGACGTTTTGGGGGTACTGGCTTGGGGCTGGCTATTTGTCAGAAGTTGGTGCGCATGATGGGGAGCGAGTTGCATGTAATCTCCAAATTGGGCGAGGGCAGTTGCTTTTACTTTGCGGTGGCGTTGCCGGAGGTGCGCACCCAGCCGCCGAAGGTTGTCCAGGAGGACATGCTGGATAAGCCTCAGCGATTGACCGGTATGCGCATACTGCTTGTAGAGGACAACAAAATTAACCAAGTGGTTGCAAAAGGCTTGCTCAGCCAAGAGGGCGCCGAAATTACCATCGCCGAAAACGGCGCGCTCGGTGTACAGGCCGTGGCCAATGCAACACTGGCTTTTGATGCTGTGCTGATGGATCTGCAAATGCCTGTCATGGACGGACTGCAGGCCACCCGATCGATCCGTCAAGACCTGGGCATAGCGAACCTCCCCATCATCGCCATGACCGCTAACGTAATGCAGGCAGACCGCGATGCATGCTTTGCGGTGGGCATGAATGAGCATATTGGCAAGCCCTTTGAACTGGACCATCTTGTCGGGGTGCTTCAGCGGTTTGCAGGGCAGATCGCTCCTGCAATTGCAACGTCAATAACTGCAGTTGCGTCAGCCGTAACGCAGCAGCAGTTCGAACCCGGTGATCTGGACGAAGGCGGTGCTTTGGCTCGTGTTGGCGGTGATGCGGAACTTTACGCAACGGTGTTACAAGCTTTTGAAGCTGAAATGCTGAGCGCCTTAGAGCAATTGCGTACGCACCTGCATACGGATGCGTTAGACCTTGCAAAACGTGCAATGCACACCCTCAAAGGGCTGGCGGCTACAGTAGGGGCGCGGCACCTGTCTTCGGTAGCCTTCCAGCTTGAACTGGCCCTGAAAGCCGGCGTAGCACCAGATGACCATGACGGCTTGGTCGACCAGTTGCAGCTCGCTACGGATGCGCTATCTGTCAGGCTCGTGCCATTGCGGGTGCGCTACCAAAGCTCGTCGGCCAATACGTCATCTGTTAGTGCGATTGCGCCCATTGACAAAGCTCAGTTGCAAAGCGACTTGCAAGCGTTGTGCCGACTGCTGGACGGATCGAACATGTTGGCGGTGAATGCCCACGCCCAAATTCAAAAAAGCCATGGCACACAGCTCGGGGCTGACACCGAGCCCTTGCGCCACGCCATGGGACGGATTGACTTTGTTTCAGCGCGCGCCGCGTGCGACGTCTTGCTTGCCAAGCACTGCGGTTAAACCCGCCTCAGGGCAAGTTATTCGCTTGTTTGGCAAATAACATCAAGGCATTGCTGGGCATGGGTTTTGCAAACAGATAGCCTTGCCCGTAGTCGCAGCCCGCTGTTTTGAGTAGATCGAACTGCTGGCTGGTTTCTATGCCTTCCGCGACTACCTTCATACCCAACTCATGCGCCATATGGATGATGGCATTGCAGAGCGACAGATTTTTTGAGCCTGCAGTGAGGTCGCGCACAAAGGATTGGTCAATTTTGATGAAGTCAAAGTCATAGCGCTGCAGGTATGACAGGGCAGAGTAGCCGGTACCAAAGTCATCCAGCGATATTTGTAAGCCCATGGCGCACATATCAGCCAGTTGCCGCTGCACCTGAGCACTATTTTCCAGCAATAGGCTTTCTGTTATTTCCACTACCAGGGCATCGCCTTGCAGACCCAATGTGTTCAGGTGGTTCAACCACGCCTGCGGTGACCCTTCCTGGTTTTGAAATTGGGCTGGCGACTTGTTGATAGACACTTGCATGGCAATGCCGGTTTGTGTGCGCCAGTCCAGCACGGTGCGTGCGGCTTCTTTAAAAACCCACTCACCGATTTCAATAATCAGTCCGCTAGACTCCGCTACAGGGATGAACTCCCCAGGCGAAACCAGCCCCAACTGTGGGTGCTGCCAGCGCAGCAACGCTTCGGCTTTGTGTACATGTCCGTTGGCTAATTCGACAATGGGCTGGTAGAGTAAAAACAGCTGCTGCTGGGGTAGCGCCTGGCGCAAATCATTGGCCAGCCGCAGGCGGTGCTGCGACTGTATTTCAAGATCACGTGTAAAAAAGCTATAGCGGTTTCTGCCACGGGACTTGCTTAGGTACATGGCTTGGTCAGCGTGTTTGAACAAAACATCGATATCGCTGCCGTCTTCAGGTGACAGAGTAATACCAACACTGGCCGTGACATAGGCGACTTCTGTTCCCAGCAAAAATGGCTGTGCAAGCGAATGGATGATGCGCTGGGACAAGTGAGCGGCAGGTTCGCTACCGGTAATTTCAGCAACAACGACCGCAAACTCATCACCACCCAGGCGCGCCACCGTGTCAGTTGAGCGCAGGCACGAAGTGATGCGTTGCGCGGCCTCTACCAACAGCATGTCACCCATGGCATGGCCTAGGGTGTCGTTGATTTCCTTGAAGTGGTCCAGGTCTAGCATTAAAAAAGCCAGGCCTAAACCGCTACGCGTCTGGTTTTTGACGGCTTGCGTCCAGCGGTCTCGCAATAAGCGCCGGTTGGGCAGGTTAGTAAGCGTATCGAAGTTGGCTTGCTGCCAAATGAGTTGCTCCGTCTTTTTGTGTTCGGTAATGTCATGGGCGATACCGTAAGTGCCTAGCAGGCGCTTATCTGAGTCGTACAACGGCATCTTGGTGCTGACATTCCATGCGGTGGTGCCATCAGGAAAGATCTCGTGGTCAACCACTCCGAGTAATGGTTCACCAGTGTGCATGATGGCCTGTTCGTCGCGTGCGGTTTTTGCGGCGTGTTCGGCACCGTAAAAATCAGCATCAGATTTGCCGATGGCTTCGTTGACGTCGCTGATCCCGTAACGCTTGGCCAGTGCGGGATTGATACGGATAAACCGGCTTTGTTTGTCTTTAAAAAAGATCTGGTCAGGGATGTTGTCCATCATGGCCTGCATCAGCTCGCGCTCATACTGCGCGGCCCTGCGGGCATTTTGGATTTCGGTAATGTCTCGCCAGTGGACGACTAAGCCGACTTTGCGGTTGTCTACCCGATGGTCAAAAACATGGCGCTCAAACCAGCGCCCATCCACCATTTGAAACTCTTCTCTCTGGTCTTGGTAGTCGGGTGTGAAAAGTGCGGGAAATACCCCGTTCGCAACCTGCGGATTTACCAGGTGACGGCGTTGCAATGCCCAGCGCTCTTCGTTGGACATGTGACTGAGCACCGCATCAGTTTCACCCCAAAGCGCCGAGTAGTTTTGATTCCATACAAGCAAGCGATTGTGTTCATCCAGGATTGCTACGGCGTTAGGATTAGAGTCAATCAGCGCCTGAAAGAACTCCACGCTCAAGGCGCTGTTCTTACTATCGGTGTTTAAATCGGGTTGTGACATGTTATCCACCAGAGCCCAGGGTTTCCCAGCGTTCCAGTGCCATCATCAGCGCATCGTCAATCTGCGCATTGCGTGCCGTCAGAGCCAGTGCGCGCACGTTGTCTGACGCAAACAGGCTGCCGTCGGCCAGCGCGGTGGCAATGTCTTTTTGTTCGACCTCTAGCGCGGCTATGACTGCGGGCAGGCCATCCAACTCGCGCTGCTCTTTGAAGCTGAGCTTTTTGGTCTTGGTGGGGGCGGGTGCAGCGGGCGTGCTCGCGCTGACTTGGGCAGTAGCCTGCTCCTGTTTTTGTAGCTGCTCACGCTCGTAGTTAAAGGGCTTCGAGCCACTTTTACCTTGTGCCGCATTGATGGCGTTGGCGCGTTTAGTCTGAATCAGCCAGTCGCTCACGCCACCTTCGTATTCGCGCCATTGGGCATCGCCCTCAAACGCAATGGTGCTGGTGACCACGTTGTCCAAAAAGGTCCGGTCATGGCTGACCAAAAACACCGTGCCGTCGTAGTTTTGCAGCAGGTCTTCTAGCAACTCTAGCGTGTCGATGTCCAAGTCGTTGGTGGGCTCGTCGAGCACCAGTACGTTGGCAGGACGGGCAAACAGGCGCGCCAACAGCAGTCGGTTGCGCTCGCCACCGCTCAAAGACCGCACCGGCGAAGTCGCGCGCGCGGGGGAGAACAAAAAGTCGCTCAAATAGCTTTTGCGGTGCTTTTTCTGGGTGCCAATTTCGATCCACTCACTCCCCGGGCTGATGAAGTCTTCCAGCGTGGAGTCCAAATCCAGCGCGTTGCGCATCTGGTCAAAGTACGCCACTGTGACATTGCTACCCAAGCGCACCGTGCCCCATGGGCTGTGGCCGGGTTCTGGTTTGGGTGCGTTGGCGGGGGCGGGGTCTGGCTGGTGCTCGCCCAAAATGAGTTTAAGCAGGGTGGTCTTGCCCGCGCCATTGGGGCCCAAGAGGCCAATTTTGTCTCCGCGCAAAATGGTGGCGGTGAAGTCGCGCACGATCAGGCGCTCTTGCTCTGTCCCTGCACCAAAGGTTTTGCTGACATGCACCATCTCCGAGACCAGCTTGCCGCTCTTGTCGCCACTGCTCACGTCCATGTTGACGCTGCCCACCACGTCGCGGCGCGCTTCGCGTTTGCTGCGCAGCTCGTCCAGGCGCACGATCCGCGCGGTGGCGCGGGTGCGGCGGGCTTCCACGCCTTTGCGAATCCACACTTCTTCTTGTGCCAGTAGCTTGTCGGCCTTGGCGTTAATCACCGCCTCTTGCGCCAGCTGCTCTTCTTTTTGCAGCAGGTAGGCGGCACAGTTGCCGGGGTAGCTCATCAGCTTGCCGCGGTCCAGCTCCACAATGCGCGTGGCCACGTTATCCAGAAACGAGCGGTCGTGGGTGATGGTGATGATGGAGCCTTTGAAGTCCACCAGCAGGCCTTCCAGCCATTCAATGCTGTCCAGGTCCAGATGGTTGGTGGGCTCGTCGAGCAGCAGTACATCGGGCTGGGCCACCAGCGCCTGTGCCAAGGCCACGCGCTTTTTGGTACCGCCCGAGAGGGTGCTGACGATGGCATCGGGGTTCAGGTGCAGGCGCTGCAGAGTTTCGTTTACGCGCTGTTCCCAGTTCCAACCGTCTAGCGTTTCGATTTCGCTTTGCATGGCATCCAGGTCGCCGTGGCCCAGGCAATATTCTTCAATCAGGCCGATAACCCTCTCCAGACCTGCGCGAACAGCTATAAAAACTGTAGCATCTGCGTCGAGCTGTGGCTCTTGCGCCACGTAGGAAATGCGAGTGCCGGTTTGCACCTGCAGCGTACCGTCGTCGGGACGCTCCATGCCCCCCAAAATCTTGAGCATGGACGATTTGCCCGCGCCATTGCGGCCAATCAGGCCGACGCGCTCCTGCGTCTCTAAAGAAAAATCAGCGTGGTCGAGTAGCGGGACGTGCCCGAAAGCCAGCTGGGCGTCAAGTAAAGTGATAAGTGCCATGTGCGCGAATTATCCCTTGTGACACTTCAGACCGCAGGTGGGCGGGCCAATAATCGCTCAAAATTTGCCAGATCCGTGGGGTGGCCAATCCAGTAACCCTGCAGCAGTTTGCAACCCATAGTGATCAGTTTGTCCATTTGGGACGGTGTTTCAACCCCTTCAGAGACCACCTGCAAGTGCAGACTATCGCCCATGGCAATAATGGCTCGCACAATGGCTTCGGACCCGGTGTTTTCCAGTAAGTCGTTGACAAATGCCCGGTCGATTTTGATTTCGCGTAGCGGCAGCGCGTGCAGGTAAGACAGCGATGAGTAGCCCGTGCCAAAGTCGTCAATCGAAAATTGCAGCCCCAGGCTCCGCAGCTGGTGCATTTTTTCTATGACTTGCGCGGTGTTCGTCAGCATAATGCCTTCGGTAATTTCTAGTACCAAACGCGCCGGGCGGGCACCGCTGCGCTGCAGTATGTTTTGTAAGCGAGGCACAAAGTCGGCTTCAATAAATTGCCTTGGACTGACGTTTACGCTCAGGGTTAGCCGTTCCAGCGCGGGAACGCGCGCCCACTGGGCTAGCGTTTCGCAGGCGGTCTGCAAAACCCATTCACCCACTGCAACGATGACGCCACTTTCTTCGGCCAACGGTATGAACTCAACCGGCGGTATTAAGCCCTGCACCGGATGGTTCCAGCGCAACAGGCATTCCGCTCCAGCGGCTTGCCCGTTGGCAAAGATTTGCAGCTGGTAGTGAAGCAGCAATTGATGGTTTGCCAACGCGTTTTCCAGGTCGACGGTGAGTGCCAGCCGTTCTTTAAGCCATGTTTGCGCTGTGGAGTCATAGGGACGAATGGCGTTGCGGCCAGCCTGTTTGGCTTGGTACATGGCAACGTCGGCCCGTTTGAGCACTTCGGTTATTGGCTCCTCTTCCAGACCAAATAAGGCCACACCTACGCTGCCACTGCAGTTGTAACGAAGCACCTGCGCGTCGCTGCCCAGCGGCGCATCGGCGTTAAGTTGGTACGAGGCGAGTATGGCCTCACGCACAGTCTCTGCAAATGCCATGGCCTGGGACATTGCCTGTGACGGCTCAGGCCCCAAGGCACTGAGCAGTATCACAAATTCATCGCCCCCTAGGCGGGCGGCCATGTTTTGCTCCGTGCCTAAGTGGTCCAGTCGCTTGGCGATGAGCTGTAGCAGCTCGTCGCCCACCGTATGGCCGTGCGAATCGTTAAGCAGCTTAAAGTGATCTAGGTCAATGAACAACACCGCCCCGATTTGCTGGGTCCGAAAGCACTTGGCCATTTCAGTCGCTAGACGTCCCAAAAACAGACGCCGGTTGGGCAGCCCCGTCAGCGTGTCAAAAAATGCGAGCGTACGAATTTCCGATTCGGTTTGCTTCTGTTCCGTCATGTCTACAAATGAGCCCACAAAGCCAGTCACACCGGCCGATTCATTTTGAATGACGGTGATGGTGACCTGGCATGGCAAATCTTGTCCCGCGTGGTTTCGAATGTTGAGCTCGCCTTGCCACTGTCCGTTGGTGTGCAATTGCTCCCATGCGCTGGTGGTGACTCCGGCAGCGGTGTCATTGCCACGTAACTCTGCGGTGGTTTTGCCAACCAGATCCGTTTCCGTGTAGCCCAGCATGTCGCAAAACGCCTGGTTGGCCCGGACAATGCGGGTCGCGCCATCAGTCACGATCAGCCCCACTTGGCTTTGAAATGCAGCAGAGGTAATTTGCAGGCCGTTCTGGGCCACGCCGTAGAGCTCCGTTATGCGCTTAAGGTGGTGGTTTTTGCGCCAAAGGTAGGCCGACAAACCCAGCACGATGAATAGTGCACACAAAGAGCCGAGCTGTATCGGTGTGCTGTAGGCGTCCCATAACTCTTCCCACAAAGGCTCGACCTCAACGCTGGGGTACGCCTTAAGGCGGCGCATAAGCATTTCGACTGGAGCGTAGTTGGCAGGCGGAGAAAAGCTGTGGTAGCGCCCGGCTTGCGCCTCTACAGACTCCGAACGAACATTCAGTAGCTCCAGGGCGACTGATTTCACCAATTTGTCGGGTGTTTGAGGCAAGGCCGCCCAAAGCCACTCGGGATATAGCTCAGTGGACAGCGCCTGGGGGAAGTCTGCGCTGGATTGGGCGTTGAGCACCCGCACGCTGGACAGGTTGAGCTTGCCTTGGCGCGCCATTTGTTCCAGAACGCCGGTGCGCACAATACCTACGTCGGCATCGCCCGCCATTACGCGCTCCACCACGGTGGAATGCGGCATTCCGACAAACTTTAATTCATGCACATCTGACGACCTCACGTTCACATGCGCTTGAAGCAGCGTGTCGGCGGCTATAAGAAACCCGCCCAGCGAGTACAAACCTACGGCGGCGACACTTTTGTTTTTGACGTCATGCAGCGTCTTAATGGTTGGAAGGTCTTGGCGGGTAAAAATGACGCTGCCAAACTGGTTGAACACCCGCCCTTCCAGAGACATATTTATCGTCACTATGGGGCGTAGAAAAAACACGTTACGCAGCACCACGTAGCGCTCAGGGTTGGTCAGCACAAAATCGACCTGTTTTTCCTTGACCGCGATATTGAGCTCTTCGTAATTCAAGGCCAACACTTCAAACCGGTAGCCAGGCAAGCGCCTACTTAGGGCCTGCGCTGTGGGGACCCACTGCGCACTAGTATCGGCCTTGCTTTGAATTGCCAGTACCCCCAAACGCACCACTTGTGGCGCCTGGGCTGCCTCTAACGCGTGCACCGTACCCCCACCATACAGGGCCATCGTAGTAAAGAGAACCCGCAGTAATCGGAGCCAGTGGAGCATCGTGTAGGGAAGAGTAATAGGCCACTAGTTTGCCGTAAAAATGTGTTCCCGTGCGCTTGGTTTTTGCGGCATTTGTGCTTGCAGTCTGGCACACTCGGGCTGGTATTTCAGGGGCCGTCGTGCACAAAAAAAATCAATCTGAGAGCGATATCAGCGACAAATTCATCCGCCCAGCCATTGTTCAGGCCGGATGGCACACGCTTGACCAAATTTACGCGCAGTACCCGCTGCGCGCCGGGCGTGTGGTGGTGCGCGGCAAAACGGCCAAGCGCGACAAAGCCACCGTTCTCTTTGCTGACTTCGTGCTTTGCCTTAAGCCCAATATCCCGCTGGCCGTGGTCGAGGCTAAAAAGTCCCGCCTTTCGGTACAAGCGGGCATGCAGCAGGCCACTAACTACGCCGAGCTGCTAGGCGTGCCATTCAGCTTTGCCAGCAATGGCGAAGGCTTTGTGTTCCGCGATGCGACGCTGGCCACGGGCGTGCTGGAGCAAAACCTCACCCTCGATCAGTTCCCCTCGCCGCAAGAACTCTGGGCACGCTATTGCGCCTGGAAAGGCTGGACTGCCGACGTACAAAGCGTGGCCGCATATGACTATGCTCCCGACCCCAGTGGCAAAAAGGTGCCGCGCTACTACCAACTCAACGCCATCAACCGCACGGTGGAGGCCATTGCTGCCGGCCAAAACCGCGTGTTGCTGGTCATGGCCACTGGCACCGGCAAGACCTACACCGCGTTTCAAATCATCCATCGGCTGTGGAAGTCGCCCTGGCGTGCCGACAAGCCCAGCGGTCAAAAGCGCATTCTGTTTCTGGCTGACCGCAACATCCTGATTGACCAAACCATGGTCAACGACTTCCGCCCCTTCAAGGGGGCCATGGCCAAGCTCAGTCCCAACGCGAAGGGCATTGAGCGCATCAATCCGCAAGGGCAGGTGGAGCTGGAAGTGGTGGACTTAGCGGTCAACAAGACCACCAAGCTGGTGGACAAGAGCTATGAGATTTACCTCTCGCTCTACCAAGCGGTAAGCGGTACTGAAGAAGAGCAAAACATCTATAAACAGTTCAGCCCCGATTTTTTTGACCTGATCGTGGTGGACGAATGCCACCGTGGCAGCGCCGACGAAGACTCCGCCTGGCGTGAAATCCTCACCTATTTCAGCAGTGCCACCCAGGCCGGCTTAACCGCCACGCCCAAAGAAACCAAGGAGATTTCCAACAGCGATTACTTTGGTGAGCCCATTTACACCTACAGCCTCAAGCAGGGCATTGAAGACGGTTTTCTGGCGCCCTACAAAGTCATCCGCGTCGACTTGGACAAAGACGCTTTCGGCTGGCGGCCCACGGCGGGCATGACGGACAAGTACGGCAACCTGATTGAAGACCGCATCTACACCGGCACCGACATGAACCGTAAGCTGGTACTGGAAAAGCGCGATGAAGCCGTGGCCGCCAAGATCACCGCTTACCTGAAGGCCACAGACCGCTACGCCAAAACCATCGTCTTTTGCGAAGACATCGACCACGCAGCCCGCATGCGCCAGGCGCTGAGCAATACCAATGCCGACATCTGCGCCATCCACCCCAAATACGTGGTGCAGATCACGGGCGATAACGCCGAAGGCAAAGGCCAGCTCGACAACTTCATTGACCCCGAGAAAACCTACCCGGTGATTGCCACCACCTCCAAGCTCATGAGCACGGGCGTGGACGCGCAGACCTGCAAGCTCATCGTGCTGGACCAAAACATTAAGTCCATGACTTTGTTCAAGCAAATCATAGGCCGTGGCACCCGCCTGCGCGAAGACTTGGGCAAAACCTGGTTCACCATCCTCGACTTCAAGCGCGCCACCGAGCTGTTTGCCGACAAAGACTTTGATGGCGAGCCGGTGCAGATTTACGAGCCCAAGGCCGACGAACCCATGGCGCCGCCGGACACGCCGCCGGATGGAGGTCTAGATGCGCTGTTGGGCGCAAACGCCGTTCAGGCTGATCCATTCGACACCGGTTTGGACAACCTGCCCCCGCTCGGCCCCTTCGCCCCCGGCGGCGAAGAGCCCAAAAAGTACGTGGTCGGCGGCATGGTCACCGTCGCCGTGGCCCGCGAGCGTGTGCAGTACCTCAACGCCCAGGGCAAGCTCATTACCGAGAGCCTACGCGACTACACCCGCATCAACCTCACCAAACAGTACGACTCGCTGGACAAGTTCCTGCAAGCATGGAGTGATGCGGACCGCAAAGCCGCGCTCATTCAAGAGCTGGAAGCCGAGGGCGTGCTCATTGAAGCGCTGGCCGAAGAGCTGGCCCACACCGGCCTTAAAGACCTGGACCCGTTCGATTTGCTGCTGCATGTGGCCTACAACATGCCCGCACTCACCCGGCGCGAGCGCGCCAGCCGGGTCAAAAAACGCAATGTGTTCACCCAATACAACCCCGTGGCCCGCAAGGTGATCGACGCGCTGCTAGATAAATATGCCGATGAGGGCATTGCCACCATCGAAGCCGACACGGTTTTTAACGTGCAACCCTTCACCGACATTGGCCGCCCCGCTGAAATCATCAAATGCTTTGGCGGCCGCCCCCAATACCTGAACGCCTTGCAAATTCTGGAGCGCGAGCTGTACGCCGCTGCAAATTAAGCAGTGCAGGTGGCGGAATTACCATTAATTATCCAAAAACAGATAAAATATCTTTAATTGGATAATTAAGGATAAACCCATGCTCTATTACCCGCGTACCTCTTTGGCTGTGAGTCTGGCAGACGCCTTGCAAGGCAAAGATGTCTTTAGTGACGCGCCCAATGGCCTGTTTCTGGCCGCGCCGCGCCGCACCGGCA
>JBJOLD010000367.1:0-2942 GCA_046045765.1 Pseudomonadota bacterium
TTTGGAAATCATCACGCGGGGGCGGCGACCCTGCTTTTCGGCAAAGGCCGCAATGTCAACTTTGAGTGCGTTCCAGTAGTCCATGGTGTCCCCGGTGGCTTCGTCGTACGCCGCAGCGTACACGCCCGAGACCTTGTTGGTGTCGGCGCGGTGGCGCCCAAAGGCTTTTTCTAGTGCGTCGCTCACCTCGCCCACGGTGGCACGCAGGCGTACGGCCTGAATACTCAGGTCAAGCAAGTTGCCGGTATTACTTTCTGCTGCAAAAGTGATAGCAGCTAATGCAGAATCTACGCGGGCTTTGTCGCGTTTTGACCGAATTTCTTTGAGGCGGGCGACCTGCGATTCGCGCACTGCCACGTTGTCAATGTCGCGCGCTTCGACCACGTCTTCGCTCTTCAGCTTGTACTTATTCACGCCCACGATCACGTCCTGGCCGCTGTCAATGCGCGCCTGCTTGTCAGCGGCGGCGGCTTCGATCTTGAGCTTGGCCCAGCCGCTGTCCACAGCCTTGGTCATGCCGCCCATGGCTTCCACTTCTTCGATGATTTTCCATGCCGCGTCGGCCATATCCTGCGTCAACTTTTCCATCATGTAGCTGCCAGCCCAAGGGTCGATCACGTTGGTGATGTGGGTTTCTTCTTGGATGATGAGCTGGGTGTTGCGCGCAATGCGGCTGGAGAACTCGGTGGGCAGCGCGATGGCTTCGTCCAGCGCGTTAGTGTGCAGGCTTTGCGTGCCACCAAACACTGCGGCCATGGCCTCGATGGTGGTGCGCACCACGTTGTTGTAGGGATCTTGCTCGGTGAGCGACCAGCCCGAGGTCTGGCAGTGCGTGCGCAGCATGAGCGACTTGGGCGCTTTGGCATCAAAGCCTTTCATGATGCGGCACCACAGCAGCCGCGCCGCACGCATCTTGGCAACCTCTAAATAGAAGTTCATGCCGATGGCCCAGAAGAAGCTCAGACGCCCGGCGAACTCATCCACATCCAGTCCCGTGGCAATGGCGGTCTTCACATATTCTTTGCCGTCCGCCAGCGTAAAGGCCAATTCCAGCGCCTGATTCGCACCCGCCTCCTGCATGTGGTAACCCGAGATGCTGATCGAGTTGAATTTGGGCATGTTCTTGGCCGTGTAGCCAATGATGTCGCCGATGATGCGCATGCTGGGCGCGGGCGGGTAGATATAGGTGTTGCGCACCATGAACTCTTTCAGAATGTCATTCTGAATGGTTCCGCTCAACCGGTCTTGCGCCACGCCCTGCTCTTCTGCCGCGACCACATAGCCCGCTAGCACCGGCAGCACCGCGCCGTTCATCGTCATCGAAACCGATACTTTGTCGAGCGGAATCTGGTCGAACAGAATCTTCATGTCCTCGACCGAGTCAATCGCCACACCGGCCTTGCCCACGTCGCCGGTCACACGGGGATGGTCACTGTCATAGCCGCGGTGGGTGGCCAGGTCGAACGCCACCGACACACCCTGCCCGCCTGCGGCCAAGGCCTTGCGGTAGAACGCGTTGGACTCTTCGGCGGTGGAGAAACCCGCGTACTGCCGAATCGTCCAAGGGCGAACCGCATACATGGTGGCTTGGGGGCCGCGCAGATAGGGCTCAAAGCCCGGCAACGTATCGGCGTACTGCAAGTTGGCCGTGTCTGCCGCCGTGTACAACGGCTTGACTGCGATGCCGTCGGGTGTAATCCAGTTTAGCGCGTCCACATTGCCGCCGGGGGCCGATTTGGCAGCCGCTTTGTTCCAGGCTTCCAGCGTGGCGGATTTGAATTCAGGGGTGGTGTCGGTCATGGCGGTGTCCAGTGCGCAGGTGTTACAGGCCCGTTATTGCCCCACTTTTAAGTAGTGTTAGGCGGCAACAGCGTGGTGTCAAAAACGAATTTGAGTTTACATTATTTATAATTATTCATTCAGAATATAGATTGAAGCTTACAATCTTTTGACCGAACCACACTGCAAAGTCTCAACATCCCATGTCTGCCCTGCTGTCCAACGGACGCCCTGTCATATCTTTATCGCCCCGCGCCTTGTATGAAGAAGTGGCTGAGTTGCTGCGCCAGCGCATCTTCAAGCGCGAGCTGGAGCCCGGTAGCTGGATTGACGAACTCAAAATCGCCGAAGAATTCGGCATCAGCCGCACGCCGCTGCGCGAAGCCTTGAAGGTGCTTGCCGCTGAAGGTCTGGTCACCATGAAAGTGCGCCGCGGTGCCTATGTGACCGAGGTGTCCACCCAAGACCTGTCTGATGTTTACCACCTGCTGAGCCTGCTAGAGAGTGATGCCGCAGGCGTGGTGGCAGAAAAAGGAACTTCGCAGGAAATACGCGAACTTGAAGAGCTTCACAAAGACCTAGAAACCGCAGCCCAACGCGGCACAAGCAATACCGATCAATTTTTTGCGGTGAATGAGCATTTCCATATGCGCCTACTGGAAATCGCCAACAACCGGTGGCGTGACCAAATGGTCATGGACCTACGCAAAGTGATGAAGCTCAACCGCCACAACTCGTTGCTCAAAACCGGGCGCATTGGCGAATCGTTGCAAGAGCACCGCGCCATCGTGGCTGCGCTTGTTGCGCGCGATGGTGCGCTAACGCGCCAACGCATGGCGGAGCATTTTGCAAACGGGTTGACAGCGGCGGAATAAAGCCGCACAGGCCGCAATACAAGAGCACGCAGTAATTTTGTAGTTGCTGACATTAGCTCACATGGCTACCCTGCACAGCAGGGCGGTATACGTAGCCGGTGATACACTTTATTGCCGGCAGCCAGATGGAGGCGCTCCAGTCGGACCGACACATGCCGGTGCGTGACGGGGGACCCCAAATGAGGTTGTTTTTAAAAATATTTTTATGTCTATGCTTTGGTGTATGGGCAATGCCGGAAGTCGCTGCGAACACCACGCCCGCCATCGCTTTTTTCTACGGAGAAGCCC
>JBJOLD010000077.1:0-6508 GCA_046045765.1 Pseudomonadota bacterium
GGCGCGCCACTCACTTGCTGCACCCGGTAAATATGGCCCGACGCGCCCTGCCCCAATAAGCCCTGCACTTGCAGCGCCAACCATGGCACAGCAACCAGCGCAGCAGGCGCAGGCCTGTGCCAGCCCAGCGGGTTGCCCGCCAACGCCAGCCAGCTCAGGCGCGGCAGCGCACTCAGCCACGCGGGCACCTGCATCAGTGCGTTGGCCGACAGGCGCACTAACTCCAGCCGTGTGGCGTTCGCAAGGCTATCGGGCAAGCTACTTAGCTGGTTGCCCGCCAGCATCAGCTTTTGCAGTGCGGGGCGCTGGCCCAGTTCAATGGGCAAGTGGGTGATTGCGTTGTCGGTCAAGATCAGCCAGCGCAGTGCGGGCGGCAGTGCGGCACCGCTGACCGTGGCAATCCGGTTGGCTTTGAAGCCAATGATTTGCAGCGCCCTGCACTGGCCCAGAACGTCCGGCAGCTCTGTAAAGTGGTTATCAGAGCAAAAAATTACCTTGAGCTTGTGCAGCCGTGGCAAGTCAGGCGGCAGACTGCTTAGCTGGTTGCCCGACAGGTTCAACACCTCCAAGGTATCGGCCAGGCCAAACACCTCAGGCGGCACCGCAGTCAGGGTGCAGGACAGGTCCAGGCGGGTAATACCCTGCAAAGCGCCGCTTTGCAGTTGTTCCAGGGTGTGCATACTGTTAATCACGTAATTGGCACAACAGCCGCATTAGGCATGCGCAACCAGCTACACAATTGATAGCAATCAGTGGTGATGACCGTGCTCGCCGTGCACGTGCCCATGGGCGATTTCTTCCTCACTGGCTGCGCGAATATCGGTCACTGCCAAACTAAACCGCAATGCCTTGCCCGCCATGGGGTGGTTGCCATCCAAAAGCACTTCGGGGCCCTTGATCTTGAGCACCGTGAAGACAATGGTCTGGCCATTCTCCGCACGGCCTTCCAACTGACCGCCTACTTTCACGCCGGGCGGAAACTGAGTTTTGGGGATGGTTTGCATCAAGCCCTCATCGCGCAGGCCAAAAGCATCTTCGGCGGCCAACTCCACCACGGTTTGAAAGCCAACCGCTTGGCCGTCCAGAGCCGCTTCCAGTTTGGGGAAGGTATTGCCGTAGCCACCGTGCAGATAGACCATGGGTTCTTTGCTCTCGTCAAGCAATTTGCCTTGCAGGTCGGTGACTTTGTAGCGCAGGGTGACAGCAGAGTTTTTTTCGATTTTCATGATTCAACGTGGAGTGAAGCCGTGATTATCGGGAAAAAAAGAACGTCGGTTTTGCCCCCACTCACCACGCGCTCAGTAGGGTCGGCGCAGCACCGAGGCGCAGAGGGTGGAATAATCGGGGGATATGGCAGGCTTTTGCCTAGCCACTGACTATTTTTTGATTATGGGAATACTGACATGAGCGACGCACAACAACGTATCGACGAACTGGTTAAGGGCAACGAGGTGTTGCTATTCATGAAGGGCACCGCCAGCTTCCCCCAATGCGGTTTTTCTGGCCGTGCAATTCAAATTTTGAAGGCCTGTGGTGTGGACCCCAAGTCTGTCAAAACCGTCAACGTGCTGGAAGATGACGGTATTCGCCAAGGCATCAAGGAATACAGCAGCTGGCCCACTATTCCCCAGCTGTACGTCAAAGGCGAATTCATCGGTGGCTCCGACATCATGATGGAAATGTACGAGTCCGGCGAGCTGGCGCAGGCGCTTAGCAAAGCCTAGCCATCTACTTTAGCCTCGGCCCAAACCGAAGCTAAATCGCTTCAGTCGTTTAGGCTGAAAATTCCCAGGCTCTCTTGGCCCCCAACACCGCGTTGGGGTACTGCGGCTTGCCCCGGGAGCCGTTGTAGCGGCCTAGCGCCATAAATATGTCACCGCCCTCCCGGTCCAAGTAATGGCGCATGATCACGCAGCCAAAGCGCAGATTGGTGTGCATGTCAAACAGGCGGTTGGCATCGCCATCGGCCAGCACCCGGGTCCAAAACGGCATGACCTGCATAAATCCGCGTGCGCCAGCAGAGCTGATGGCGCGCTTGCGGAAATTACTCTCCACCTGAATCAGCCCCATCACCACATCCACATCCAGGCGCGAGCGCTTGCTGTTGTACCAAACGGTTTGCAAAAAATCGGTACGCTCCTGCAGTGTTCGCAGGTCAGATTTGCGTTGCACCAGGCGGTGGTTCATCTCCACCTTCCAGCGGATGTAATGCAGGCGCGCTTCGCTGCTGACGAATACGGGTTCGGGTGGCTCGGCGCTGGCCACCGACGAACTAAGCGCAGTGCGCACGGAGTCAATTAGCGGCTCTTCTTGCTGGGCGCCTGCAACGGCAGTTTGCGGAATTGCAAGCAACCCGCAGAAAGTCCCCAACGCATTCCAGGCACCTAGGCCGCCCATCGTAGCCAAGGCACTCCGGCGACGGGTCAAACCACGGTTGACCCGCGGCAAGTTCATGCGTTCAGGCTGGCCAGCAGCTTGCCCGCAATGTCAGCCAGCGGAACCAGCGTGGCGGCAGCATCGCGGCGGTGCTGGTATTCCACATTGCCTTCTTTCAGGCCGCGGTCGCCAATCTTCACGCAGTGCGGTACGCCGATCAGTTCCCAGTCGGCAAACATGGCACCGGGGCGCTCATTGCGGTCGTCCAGAATGACGTCAACACCAGCAGCCAGCAGCTCGGCGTAGAGCTTGTCGGCGGCGGCTTTGACTTCCGGGAAACGGTCTGGGCTGATGGGGCACAGCACCACGGTAAACGGCGCAATGCTGTCGGGCCAAATAATGCCTTTGTCGTCGTGGTTTTGCTCAATCGCCGCTGCGGGCAGGCGGGTTACGCCGATGCCGTAGCAGCCCATTTCCATAAACTGCGGCTTGCCGTTCACATCCAAAAAGGTGGCGTTCATGGCCTTGCTGTATTTGGTGCCAAGATAAAACACATGGCCCACTTCAATGCCCCGCTCAATCGCCAGCACGCCCTTGCCGTCGGGTGAGGCATCACCCGCCACCACGTTGCGCAGGTCAGCCACCAACTCGGGCTCGGGCAGGTCACGTCCCCAATTCACGCCGGTGATGTGGAAATCCACCTCGTTGGCGCCACAAATCCAGTCTGCCATCATGGCCACGTCGCGGTCTGCAACGATCTTTAGGGGCTGCTGCAGGTTGATGGGGCCCAGGTAACCTGGCTTGCAGCCAAAGTGCACCTCGATCTCCGGCACGGTGGCAAAGCGGAAGTCCGCCAGCCCGGGCAACTTGCCGACCTTCACTTCATTCATGTCATGGTCGCCACGCAGCAGCAGCAGCCACACTTGCGTTTTGGTCACGTTGCCCTTGTCGTCTTTGGCGTCGGTGGCTAGCACCAGCGATTTGACGGTCGTGGATAGCGGCACGTTCAACAATTCAGCCACATCAGCGCAGGTACTTTTGCCCGGCGTTGCTACTTTTTCCATAGCTGCTTGCGCAAGGCTGGTGCGGGCTGCAGGGGCAAAACTCCCAGAAAATGGAGCCAATGCTTCCGCTTTTTCCATGTTGGCAGCGTACTCACTGCCGGGGCAATAGACGATGGCGTCTTCACCAGTAGCGGCAATCACCTGGAACTCTTCGGACAGGTCGCCGCCGATAGCACCGCTGTCGGCGGCGACCGCGCGGTAGGTCAAACCAAAGCGGTCAAAAATCTTGCGGTAAGCACCGGCCATGACCTGGTAGCTGGCTTTGGCGGCGTCTTGGTCGCGATCGAAGCTGTAGGCGTCTTTCATGGTGAACTCGCGCCCGCGCATCAGCCCGAAACGGGGGCGGCGCTCGTCACGGAACTTGGTTTGAATTTGGTAGAAGTTTTTGGGTAGCTGTTTGTAGCTTTTGATTTCCTGACGTGCAATGTCGGTCACCACTTCTTCGCTGGTGGGCTGGATCACAAAGTCACGGTCGTGGCGGTCTTTGATGCGCAGCAGCTCGGGGCCCATCTTGTCGAAGCGGCCGGTTTCTTGCCACAGCTCGGCGGGCTGCACCACGGGCATAGTCATCTCAATGGCACCCGCGCGGTTCATTTCTTCGCGCACGATGGCCTCTACTTTGCGAATGACGCGCAGGCCCATGGGCATGTAGCTGTAGATGCCAGCACCCAGCTTTTTGATCATGCCGGCACGCATCATCAGCTTGTGGCTGACCACCTCTGCGTCGGCGGGGGCTTCTTTAAGGGTGGAAATTAGGAATTGAGATGCTTTCATGGCGCGACTATGGTGACTTTATGGGGGCTAAATCGAGGCTTCTTCGCTTGATGCAGGGCAAGTGCTGTGCATAATGAACGAAGTTTAAAAATTGGGGTTTGATTATGCTTGACCGGGACGGCTTTAGGCCCAACGTCGGCATCGTCCTGCTCAACCAGAAAAATCAGGTATTTTGGGGCAAGCGCATACGTACCCACTCGTGGCAGTTTCCGCAAGGTGGCATTGACCGGGGTGAAACCCCGGAGCAGGCCATGTTCCGCGAACTGCACGAAGAAGTGGGACTCCACCCGGAGCATGTAAGCGTTGTCGCCCGTACCCGAGACTGGTTGCGCTACGAGGTGCCAGACAGGTACATACGACGCGATGCACGTGGCCATTACAAAGGCCAGAAACAAATTTGGTTTCTACTTCAGTTGGTGGGGTTCGACACAGATTTGAATTTGCGCGCCACCGACCACCCGGAGTTTGACGCGTGGCGCTGGAACGATTACTGGGTGCCCCTTGATATGGTGGTTGAATTCAAGCGCGGGGTGTACGAGACAGCGCTCACAGAACTCGCTCGCTACTTGCCACGCAACGAGTCACGCACCCGCTACTTACGTAGCGGGCAGCGTGGGCGCGACGGTGAGCCAGGTTCTGGCGAACACGCCCCTTTGGGTATCGGAATAGGTATGGGCTTAGGCCTAGGCATGACCATGGAATTACCACCAGGCGGCTCCTTTGAGCCCGACCCTGGCACTAACAGACAGCCTCTACATGACATCAAAACGGCTTTTTAAATGGCTGATGTGGAGCCTGTTGGCATGCTCCGGCACTTGGGCCCAAAACACAATTCGTACTACCGCAAATGTGCCTGACATGGCAGAGTGGGTCGAGGCCGCCGTACCACCAGCACCCACTTTCTCCAAGGACGGGCTGCTACTGATTGATATGCCCCCGCATGTGAGCTTGAGAGTTGGCATTGCCCCCAACACCATTGCGGTGGGCATGGACGGAGTGGTGCGTTATGTTGTTGTCATGACCAATACTTACGGTTCCGTCAATGCAGCGTACGAGGGCATTCACTGCATTACAGACGAGGTGAAAACCTATGCGCGTTGGTCTTCATCAGGCACCTGGTCACCGGTCAGTGATCCGCAGTGGAAAGCCGTGAACGACAACATGCCTTCCAAACACGCTCACGCGTTTGCCCGTCAGGGGGGATGTATCAACCGCTTAGCGACCAGCCCAGCGGAGATCATCGCTGCGCTGAAAATGAAAACAGTCGGCCAGATGCGTGAGCAGAAGTTTTAGCGGGTCAGCACCAGATTGTCTCGGTGCAGCATCTCAGGCTCGGCCGCGTAGCCCAAAAGCTTCTCGAATTCACTCGAGGGTTTGCGGCACAGCAGCCGCGCTTCGGCACTGGCGTAATTTGCAAGGCCACGGGCTATTTCTGCCCCATTGCTATCGCGCACCGCAATCACATCACCACGCGAAAAATCGCCTTCCACGGACAGCATACCAATAGGGAGCAGACTTTTGCCTTCTACGCGCACCTTGGTTGCTGCACCGTCGTCCACCACCACAGCGCCACGCATTTGCAGGTGGTCGGCCATCCATTGTTTGCGGGCCTGGTTCTTTTGCGTTTGCGCAACCAAAAGCGTGCCAATGGCATCACCTTGAATCAAACGGATCAGCGCATCAGGTTCGCGTCCCCAGGCAATCACAGTAGAAGCACCAGAGCCCGCAGCCCGCTTGGCGGCCAAAATTTTGGTCAACATGCCGCCTCGCCCAATACTAGATCCTGCACCGCCTGCCATGAGTTCGAGCGCAGCATCACCGGCTTTAGCCTCACGCACAAACTCTGCAGCGGGATCTTTACGAGGGTCTGCCGTAAATAGGCCTTTTTGGTCGGTCAAAATCACAAGTGCATCGGCCTCGACCAAATTGGCGACCAACGCACCGAGGGTGTCGTTGTCCCCAAATTTGATTTCGTCGTTTACAACCGTGTCGTTTTCATTGATGACGGGCACGACGCCTAATTTCAGCAACGTCAGAAGCGTAGAACGCGCATTGAGATAGCGCTCGCGGTCAGCCAAATCGGCATGCGTCAAAAGCACCTGCGCGCTACCCAAATCGTTGGCACGCAATTTGGTCTCGTACATCTGCGCTAAGCCCATTTGTCCGACGGCAGCAGCAGCCTGCAATTCTTGAATAGCGGTGGGGCGCGTGGTCCACCCCAAACGTTTCATGCCCTCTGCAATGGCCCCGCTAGACACCATGATGACCTCGCGGCCTTCGCGAATAAGGTGAGC
>JBJOLD010000085.1:0-2880 GCA_046045765.1 Pseudomonadota bacterium
ACTCACCTAACAGATCGGCTGACTCAACACTATGACTGATGGCGTAGTGAATTTGTCCCTTGGCATGCACGCCTTTGGCAAAAGGGCACAAATTCAAACCGATTACAGCTTTCTCGAGCCATGCCACGGTCTGAGCAAGCACTTGGGCATCCGACAGCGATGAGATTGTCGCCATGGCCTTAAGCATTGGAGTTAAGCAAGCGCTTACCGAACAGCCGCTCGTGCTCGCGCAACGCAAAACGGTCGGTCATACCCGCAATATAGTCCGCCACCACGCGCTGGACCGAGCTTGCCGATGGAGGCATGAGAGCCTGTGTGGCAGAGCGCGCAGCCCTTTCGGTAAAACTCGCCTGCATTTGGGCTGGCTGTTCGCAATATGCCTCAAACAACTCTGCGACAACCTGCTTGGCGCGCACCATGGTGTCGACCACCTGCGGATGCCGGTAAAGATGCTGAAACAAAAAGGACTTCAGTTCTAACGACTGGGCCCGCATGGCGTCGGTAAATTGCACCAGCGGCCCCTGCAATCTTGCCGTCTCAGCCGTGAACGGGCCTATACGGTTCAGTGCGCTTTGGGTCGCTTCGACTACGTCGTACACCTGGCTGCTAAGCATCAAGCGAATAGACTCGTACATGAGCCGGCGCGCTTGAGAAGGCTGGCTCAAATGTGCGTGCGAAGCCCGCGCCAATTGGCAAAAATGGTTAAACAAGGGCACCCCTTGCATTTGCTCAATGGTAATTAGCCCAGAACGAATGCCGTCATCAATGTCATGGGCGTTATAGGCAATTTCATCCGCTAAATTGCAAAGTTGTGCCTCCAAACTTGGCTGCGTGCGTTGAATAAAGCGAGCACCGACCCCACCGCATCCATCCGCATAAACGGGCTCTGCAGCTTCCAGGGCTTGTGCATTTGGGCGCGAGCAATGCTTCAAAATGCCCTCCCGTGTTTCGAAACACAAGTTCAGCCCGTCAAATTCAGGGTAGCGCTCCTCCAAATGGTCAACAACCCGCAGGCTCTGCAGGTTGTGTTCGAATCCCCCATAAGAAGCCATACATTGGTTCAAGGCATCTTGCCCCGCATGTCCAAAGGGGGTGTGGCCCAGGTCGTGTGCCAGCGCAATTGCCTCCACAAGATCTTCATTAAGCTTCAATGAACGCGCAATGGAGCGCCCCAACTGCGCCACCTCAAGCGAATGCGTCAACCGCGTACGAAACAAATCGCCTTCGTGATTCAAAAATACCTGCGTCTTGTAAACAAGCCTGCGAAACGCCGTTGAATGAACAATACGATCGCGGTCTCGCTGAAACTCCGTGCGTGTGGGCGCAGGTGCCTGGAAGTAGCGCCGCCCACGCGAGTCAGCAGACTTGCACGCATAGGTCGCCAAAAGTTGACTTTGCATAAATCGCCTGCTAACGCTCGTGCATAGTGCGTAAGCAGCTATGAATTAGATAGCGCCTAGACACAACACGCATCAATTATTTCACGTACTAGAGCGTCACTAGCCCCTTGCATACTCGCCTGACCCGGCTCAGTGATCACAACGAATCGCATTTCCCCAGCAATCGATTTTTTGTCGAGTCGCATAAGTTGTAGGTAGCGCCCAGCATTGTCTCGTTGATCCAATACAGGCCCAACAGTGGGTAGGCCGGCTTTTGCAATGAGTGCTGTGAGGCGCACCACAAAAGCGCGGTCAACCAGACCCAATCGATGTGAAAGCTGTGCAGCCATCACCATACCGCAGCCAACGGCTTCCCCATGCAACCATTCGCCGTAGCCAAGGCCAGCCTCTATAGCGTGTCCAAACGTGTGTCCAAAATTCAAAATAGCCCGAAGTCCAGACTCGCGCTCGTCTTGCCCGACGACCCACGCTTTAATCTCGCAGCTGCGCTTTACCGCGTGCGCCAACGCGACCAAATCCCCTGCCATGAGCAAATCAATATTGGATTCAATCCAATCAAAGAATTGCATATCTGCAATGGGACCGTACTTGATGACTTCAGCCAAACCTGCACTCAGCTCGCGGTGAGGCAGCGTCTTCAACGTCGCCAAGTCACACACCACCAACTGGGGCTGATAAAAAGCGCCAATCATGTTTTTACCCATGGGGTGATTTATGCCAGTTTTCCCCCCCACCGAAGAGTCCACCTGCGATAGCAAAGTGGTTGGTACCTGCACAAAAGGCACTCCACGCATGAAGCTGGCAGCAGCGAACCCAGTCATGTCGCCAACCACGCCGCCGCCCAAAGCGAACAAGACCGTTTTGCGATCACATCCGTGCTCAAGCAAGGCATCGAATATCTGATTGAGTGTCGCCCAGGTTTTATGCGACTCGCCGTCAGGAAGCATGACCTGATGAACGACGGGGTACTGGCTACGCAATGCGGATACTAATCTCTCGCAATACAACGGAGCAACCGTCACATTGCTAACAATCACCGCGGTAGTTGCAGTCGGCAAATGTAAAAACACTGTCTCGTCGCTCAGCAGATCGGCACCAATGGCGATCAAATAGCTACGCTCACCCAAATCAATCGGGACTATTTGTACGGTAGAAGTCATGCCCTAGAGTTTAGAGCGAGTTGAGCGCTTAAACCTACGGAATCAAACCCGCCAACTCTAACTGCATAGAAATGGTATTCACCAACGTAGAGACAGACGGGCGACCAGTCTCCAGTACGAAATGTGCCACTTCACGATACAGAGGATCCCGCTCCGCAAAAAGGTCTCGCAGACGTGAAAGCGGATCGGCAACTTGCAACAAAGGTCGATTGGAGTCATGGCGCAACCGCCGATACAATTCTTCAGGAGTGGACTTCAAGTAAACAACGTGCCCACGAGAGTGCAAGTGTTTCCGATTATTTGGCCGCAACACAACGCCG
>JBJOLD010000122.1:0-9567 GCA_046045765.1 Pseudomonadota bacterium
ACCACTTTGCCGCGCACCGATTGCTGCTTGATCTCTTCGCGGATGATGGTCACCGGGAACGTACGGTTTTCATCCTTGCGGTAGATGGTCAGTAACACTTTGGTGGCCGGCTCGCCACGCATGCGTTTGACGGCGTCGTTAAGCGACAGGCCTTTGACGGCAGTGTCGTCAATTTTGGTGATCAGGTCGTTGGGCTTGAGGCCTGCGCGAAACGCGGGGGAGCCTTCAATGGGTGACACCACCTTGACCAAACCGTCTTCTTGGGTGATTTCAATCCCTACGCCAACGAATTTGCCTGAAGTGCCCTCTTTGAATTCTTTGAACGACTTTTTATCAAAGTACTGTGAATGGGGGTCCAAGCTGGACACCATGCCGGAGATGGCGTCGGTAATCAGCTTTTTCTCGTCTACGGGCTCCACGTAATCACTTTTGACCATACCGAACACGGCGGCAAGCTGCTGCAGCTCTTCCAGTGGCAGCGGTGCCAGCGTGTTACGAGCAACTGTTTGTAGCGATACGGTAGTGAGCGCTCCAGCGACAACGCCCAGAGCAATCCAACCCGTTATTTTCAATTTATGACCCATAGTTTTTCCTGTGCCGCTTCAATATACACCTTGGCAGTGCTTGCCAGAAGGCAGTTCACCAGTAGGCGTCTATTGGTGCGGGAATTTACTTAGGCTTTACCTTGCGAGGCCACTGCAGCTGCGGCTTTGGCAGCGGCTTCGGCGTCACCCAGGTAGTAGTGGCGAATGGGTTTCAGGTCGGCATCGAGCTCATACACCAGTGGAATACCGTTGGGAATATTCACGCCGACGATGTCGTCATCGCCAATGTTGTCCAGGTACTTGACCAATGCGCGGATGGAGTTGCCGTGGGCCGCCACCACAATGCGTTTGCCGGCCTTGATGGCGGGGGCCATGGCCTCGTTCCAGAACGGCATGACGCGGGCTACGGTGTCTTTCAGGCATTCGGTCAGCGGCACTTGTTCGGCTTGCAGCTTTGCGTAGCGCAGGTCGCCGCGCTCGCTGCGGGGGTCGGTGGCTTCCAGTGCGGGTGGTGGTGTGTCATAGCTGCGGCGCCAAACGAGCACCTGCGCATCGCCATATTGCTTGGCCATGTCGCCCTTGCTCAAGCCTTGCAGTGCGCCGTAGTGGCGCTCGTTCAAGCGCCAGCTGTGCACCACCGGCAGCCAGGTGCGATCCATTTCATCCAGGCAATGCCAAAGGGTGCGGGTAGCGCGTTTGAGTACGCTGGTGTAGGCCACGTCAAATTCATAGCCCTCGGCCTTGAGCAGGCGACCGGCATTTTTGGCTTGGTCGACGCCCGTGGGGGTCAGATCCACATCAGTCCAGCCAGTGAAGCGGTTTTCGAGGTTCCAGGTGGATTCGCCGTGGCGAACGAGAACGAGTTTGTACATGGTTGTGGGCTAATACAGGCTAAGGGCCGCTCTTGCGAACGGGGATCAGGCACTCATTCTAAAATAGCGGGCTAGACCATCATGGCACCGCCATGTAACCCACAAGGAACTCTGTGAAATTTATCGTTGATAACTGGATGTTGATCTCTATTGCCATTGCCTCTGGCGCGCTGCTACTGTGGCCGGTGGTGCAAGGCGCCGCTATTTCGGGGCTTACCCCAGCGGGCGTTGTGCAGCTGATCAACCGCGACAAAGCGGTGGTAATTGATGTGTGTGAACCCGGTGAATATGCCGCTGGTCACATTGTGGGTGCCAAGAATATTCCGCTAGGCCAACTGGAATCCAAGCTGGCAAGCGTGGTAAAAAACAAGGCCTTGCCAGTGGTTCTGGTGTGTCAGTCCGGCAAGCGCAGTGGCAGCGCGGTGGCCATCGCCAAAAAACTGGGATACGAGCAGGCCCAATCTATGGGCGGCGGACTCGCAGCTTGGAAAACGGCTAACCTGCCGGTTGAAAAAGGCTAATGAAAGATCTCATTTATGCAAACCGTCAAGATGTACACCACCGCTGTCTGCCCCTACTGCGTGCAAGCCAAGCGCATTCTCAAGTCCAAAGGTGTTGAGGTTATCGAAGAAGTGCGTGTTGACGCTAATCCCGATGAGCGTATGAAAATGGTGGAACTCACCGGCAGGCGCACCGTGCCACAAATCTTCATTGGCTCTACGCATGTGGGTGGTTGCGATGATTTGATGGCCTTGGACGCCAAAGGCGGCCTGGTACCCATGCTTAGCGCCGCCTGAGATAATCCGCGCCGATAACTATTTGTCAGCCCGCCCGGCAGTCGCCAGGTGGGCTTTGTTTTACTTTGAAAGAGTGTTGCCATGGCTGACCAAGAACCTGTATTCCAAATTCAACGTGTATACCTCAAAGAGGCTTCACTAGAGCAGCCCAATTCCCCCGCGATTCTGCTGGAGCAAGAACAGCCCTCCGTCGACATCCAGTTGGGCGTGGAAGCCACCCCTGTAGCCGACGGTGTGTACGAAGTGTGCGTTACCGCCACCGTGCAAACCAAAATCAAAGACAAAACCGTGTTTCTGGTGGAAGCCAAGCAAGCCGGTATTTTTGAGATTCGCAATTTGGCGCAAGAGCAATTGGGTCAGATCATGGGCATTGCTTGCCCGCAAATCGTTTACCCCTACTTGCGTGGCAATGTGGCCGATCTGATTCAACGCGGCGGCTTTCCGCCAGTGCACTTGTCAGAAATCAATTTCCAGGCCATGTACGAGCAACAGCAAGCTGACGCTGCGGGCGCTCCAGCCGGTACATTGACGCAATAAATTCGAGTTAAAAGTGTCGCTAACCCTCGTGGATAGTGCGTAAGCAGCTATGAAAATAATAGTGCTCGGGGCTGGTGCTTGGGGTACGGCGCTGGCGGTGAATGCTGCGCTGAACCCTTTGGGCCACTCCGTGACCCTGTGGGCGCGCGATGGGGCGCAGGCTGAGCAACTCGCAATCACACGAGAAAATGCGCGCTACCTCAAAGGCCTGCCTTTGCCTGCGCAACTGGGTATCAGCGGCCAGCCTTTGGCCGACATGCATGGCGCGTTGCAAGCAGCAGACTTGGTTGTCATTGGCTCGCCCATGGCGGGCCTGCGTGGCTTGCTGTACGTGTTGCGGGATTGCGAAGCACCGGTGGCTTGGCTTTGTAAAGGCTTCGAGCCAGGGCAGGGTGATGCGCAAGGGCTGATGGGGCACGAAGTGCAGCAGCAGGTTGCCCCGCAGCTATGTGCGGGTGTGCTCAGCGGCCCCAGCTTTGCGCAAGAGGTCGCCCAAAGCATGCCCACGGCATTGGTGGCCGCCAGCAGCCATGCCAGTGTGCGTGACGCATTGGTGCAGGCGTTTCATGGATCGACTTTGCGGGTGTACGCCAACGAAGATGTGGTGGGTGTGGAAGTCGGCGGCGCAGTTAAAAACGTGCTCGCCATTGCCACTGGCCTGTGCGATGGCCTTCAATTGGGCCTGAACGCCCGCGCCGCGCTAATTACCCGAGGTTTGGCGGAAATGACGCGATTGGGTCAAGCCCTGGGTGCCCGCGCAGACACCTTCATGGGCCTGAGCGGGCTGGGCGATCTGGTGCTCACCGCTACTGGCGACTTGTCCCGCAATCGGCGTGTAGGCCTGGCGCTGGCCCAAGGTAAAACCCTAGAGCAGGCGGTCCAAGAATTAGGGCATGTGGCCGAAGGTGTGTACTGTGCCCGCACCGTTGTGCAACGTGCACGCAGTTTGGATGTCGACATGCCTATTTCCAGCGGCGTGGTGGAGTTACTCGACGGGCGCATACAGCCCGCGCAGGCGGTTGCCGCACTAATGGGACGTGGCCCTACCGCTGAGGCAGCCGCGTAAAGCGCTTAGCCTTGCTTCACCCGCGCCGCAATGTGCGCAATGGCTTCTTCCACCTGGTCCACCAGAATCAGGCACAGGTCGCCGTCTTGTAGTTTGTCCATAGCGGTGTCGATTGCCAGAAACTCGCCAAACACTTCAGTGGAGCTGGTGGTGCGGCTAGCGTTGGCCAGGCCCTCGCGCAGCAGGGCGATCACTTCTCCATCTTTTCGGCCGCGCTGGCATTGGTCTTCAAACAGCACCACCTCGTCAAACGCGGCACCCAAAATTTGGGTTTGTTCACGAATGTCTTGGTCGCGCCGGTCGCCGGCACCGCTGATCACCACAGATCTGCGCTTGGCGGGCAAGGCTTCTACGGCTTGTACCAATGCCAACATGGCATCTGGGTTGTGGCCGTAATCGGCAATCACAGTCGCACCACGGAACTTGAACATGTTGAAGCGGCCCGCGGCGTTGTCGTTGTCGTTCGAGAACGATGTGAGTCCGCTTTCCACAATGGGCCAGTCAATTCCCAGCGCCCACACTGCAGCTACCGATGCCATGACGTTGTCGACCTGAAAGCCGATGGCCCCACCCATGGTGACCGGGATGTTAGTCAGGGGAATGCTGTGCGTGAAGTCCCCCTTGGTTGCTATAACGCAGCCGTTTTCGACATACACCACTGCCTGACCTTGGGCGCGATGGGTTGCCATGACCGGGTGAAATTTGTCCGCGGTGAAAAATATCACTGTGCCTTTGCACTTGCTAGCCATGGACGCCACATTGGCGTCAGCCGCATTGAGCACCGCCGTGCCTTTGGGGGATACGTTTTGCACGATGACGCGTTTAAGTACCGCAAGATCGTCCACGGTGGTGATGTAGTTCAGACCCAAGTGGTCGCCACTGCCCACATTCGTGACCACTGCCACGTCGCAGCGGTCAAAGGCCAGGCCTTCGCGCAGTACGCCACCACGGGCGGTTTCAAGCACGGCTGCGTCAACATCGGGGTGCAACAACACGCTGCGTGCGCTTTTGGGGCCACTGCAGTCGCCGGTGTCAATCACTTGGCCGCCCACGTAAACACCGTCGGTGTTGGTCATGCCCACGCACATGCCGCTGTGGCTGAGCAGGTGCGAGATCAGCCGTACCGTCGTAGTTTTCCCGTTGGTGCCAGTAACCGCCACGATGGGAATCCGGCCATTTTGTCCGGGTTTGAACATCGTTGAAATAATGGCTGAACCTACGTCCCGTCCCTTTCCGAACGAAGGTGCCAAATGCATGCGCAAGCCCGGAGCCGCATTCACTTCCACCATGCCGCCACCCTGTTCTTCCAGGGGACGCAAGATGCTGTCGCACACCACGTCTACACCGCAAATATCCAGGCCCACCATGTGGGCAGCTGCTACGGCGCGGGCGGCTACATCAGGATGTACGTCGTCTGTTACGTCAGTAGCCGATCCACCGGTAGACAAGTTTGCGTTGTTGCGCAAATTGACACGCTGGCCCTTGGCGGGAATCGACTCCGCGTCAAACCCTTGCGTAGCCAAACAGGCGCGGGCTATGTCGTCAAAGCGAATTTTGGTGAGCGACGTGGAGTGTCCGCTTCCACGGCGCGGGTCGCTGTTGACCTGGTCCACCAGTTGGTTGATGGTGTGCAGGCCGTCGCCCACCACTTTGGGCGGGTCGCGGCGTGCTGCAGCAACCAACTTATCTCCCACGACCAATAGGCGAAAGTCGTTGCCCGGCAAATAACGCTCTACCAAAATGTCGTCACGGAATTCACGTGCGGCAGCGTAGGCTTTGAGTAAATCAGCGTGGGTGGTGATGTTGACCGTAATACCCTTGCCCTGGTTGCCGTCGTTGGGCTTGACCACCACCGGCAGGCCGATTTCACAGGCGGCTTTCCAGGCGTCGTCCGCATCCGTTACCGGGCGGCCACCAGGCACGGGCACGCCCGCAGCGGCCAGTAGTCGCTTGGTGAGTTGTTTGTCCTGGGCAATGGCTTCTGAAATGGCGCTGGTAATGTCCATCTCAGCAGCCTGAATACGGCGTTGTTTACTGCCCCAGCCAAAGCGCACCATGCTACCTTCGGTCATGCGGCTAAATGGAATTCCACGTGCTACAGCGGCATCCACAATAGAGCCGGTGCTCGGGCCCAAGCGCACGTCCTCGTCCAAATCTTTGAGCTTTGTCAATGCGTCAGCCAATTCAAAAGGCGTGTTGTCCAGTGCAGATTGGCACAGTTGCTGGGCAATGTCCATTGCCAGAAATCCTACGTCTTCTTCGCTGTATTCCACTACGACTTGGTAGACATGGGTTTCCATGGTGGACGTCGTGCGGCTGAACGTCACCGGGCAGCCTGCCTGTGCTTGCAAGCCCAATGCGGCCAATTCCAAAACCTGTGCCATAGAAATTTTGTCGTCGTTGCCCACGGGCTGAAACGGGCTGATTTCCGGGAAGCGAGCACGAATGCGCGACTCAAACCCATCTATTTGACGAACATTGGCTTCTTGCGGTGTGCAGGCCACGACCGATTGAATGGCGGTGTGGTGGCTCCACAGGTTAGGGCCGCGCAGGGCCCTGATACGGGTAACTTCCATGGTGTGCTCAGTAAGGGGTTTTCTTGTGGCTGGACTCAAACGTGCGCAGTCCGGCAGCGATCAATTCAACGGGAATATTCAGTGCCCAAGCGGCAGCCACTGCAGCCATGACCATCTCTGGTTTGGAGGCTTTGGCGGGCTTGAGGCTGGACAGGGGAAGCAACGCCACATCTTCGTATCCCTGCGCCATAACGATGGTTTCGTTGCGCAAAAATACAGCGCGCTCGCCTGCCTCACGGTGCGTGGCGATAGCTGTATGGGTTGCATTCACGCCATAAAAAATAACTTTGCCATCGCAGAGCGCTGCCATTTCTACGGCCTGCGCGTCGTCTGCGTTTAGCACGGCGGTTCCGCTAGGCAGCACTACGTCTACTTGTGTGCGAGCCACCTTGTAGGTCTGCTCCGCATCCAGTACATCAAAGTCGTTGAGCAGGTCTTGCCAAGTGACATCAGTCACCACGCCAACGTCACATTTATCGTAAGCCAAGCCTTCGCCCAAAATAGTTTTACTTGGGTTCTCGAACACCGCTGCCTGAACGGAGCGATTAATTAGCAAACGCTGGCCGGCTTCCCAGTGAGTGCAGTCGGTGGCCACTATTTGGCGACCATCGAGGTACAGGCCTTCGCTGCAAGCCAGGCCTACATGCTTGCCGCTGATGTGTATCAGCCAAGCCACCAAACGCGCAATGCGCCCGGTATTTTGAGTGCCAGTGATGCCAACTACTGGAATGCGCCCGTCTTTTTCGGTTTGAAACAGGTGTTCGATGATGGCTTTGCCCACCGGGCGGCCTTTGCCTTCGGCGGGTTTAATGTGTGCAAGCAAACCCGGGCTTGCGTTCACTTCGATGACCGCGCCACGTTGACTGGCCAAAGGCTTGGTAATGTCTTCTACCACCATGTCAATCCCAGCAATGTCCAGGCCGACCACCCGTGCCGCCAACGCCGCTGCCGCTGCAATGGTGGGATGCACTTTGTCGGTCACATCAAACGCCACATTGCCGTTGCGCTGAATTAGCACTTTTTGGTCTTTAGCGGGTACGCTTTGCGGAGTCAAACCGACGCGCTCCAGTTCGAGCACTACTTCCCCCTCTTTGCTGGGAACGATCACATTCAGTGGAGCGTCTTCCGTGGTGCCACGACGTGGATCGATGTTGATTTGGCTGTCTGCCAGCTGGTCGATGGTGGATATGCCATCTCCCACAATCCAGAGTACGTCGCCTCCGGCCACCGCAACAACCCGCTTGCCAACTACCAGCAGGCGATGTTCGTTACCGGGAATGTATTTTTCAACGATCACTGCACTACCGTCGCCCTTTTGGTAGGCTAGGTGGTAAGCGGCTTCTATATCTTTTTGAGCATGCAGATCGAGTGAGACCCCCCGGCCATGGTTGCCGTCTACCGGCTTGACGGCCACGGGTACGCCGATGTCCTGGGCCGCTTCCCAAGCGGCTTCTGCACTGCGCACCAATTGGCCCTCAGGTACAGGTACTCCGCAAGCTTTCAACAGCGACTTGGTCAGATCCTTGTCACTGGCTATTTCTTCTGCTATCGCTGAGGTTTGGTCGGTTTCGGCTGTCCAAATGCGGCGCTGGGCTGCGCCATAGCCCAGTTGCACCAAGTTGCCCTCCGTTAGGCGAATATGGGGAATGCGCCGGTAGGTGGCAGCATCGACGATGTGGTTGGTGCTGGGGCCCAGGCACAGCGAGTCCACCTGGTCTCGCAACACGGCCACCACGGTGTTCACGTCATACGGGGTGTTGTTGGCAACCGCCACGACCAGGTCGCGGGCCGCATGCAGCGCAGCGCGGCCTACGTCTTCCTGGCGGGTGCGGAAGGCTATTTTGTAGACACCGCGTTTGGACGTTTGTCTCGCCTTGCCAAAGCCGGTTTGCATACCAGCCAGGTTTTGCAGCTCCAGGGTGACGTGCTCCACGATGTGGGCAGCCCAGGTGCCCTCGGCAACGCGCTGCAGAAAACCACCGCGCACGCCGGGGCTGCAATGGTGCTCAACCAGGCTGGGCAGAAAGCCCACCAACCGGTCGTAAAAGCCGGGGATGGTGTTGGAAGGAAAGTCTTCCAGCTCACCGATATCAACCCATGCTTCGATGACGGGGCGGTAAGTCCAGATATTGGGGCCCCGCAAGTGGGTAACCCTGAGGATGTCGATTTTTTTCTGGTGCGTCATGTCTAATTGGGGGTTGGACAGTCGTCCGATGTGGGGCTGCCCGCGTTGTGTATTCTCTCTTACCAGCATTAAAACCTAACTAACGCTTTCGATGACCATTGAAGTTCCCGTTGTAAGCATGCTTCCAGCCGATTTGGCAGCCCCTTGGGGCCGTGAAGTGCAAAACTTGCTCTACCCTGAAGAAAACGTTTTGACCTCCCTAGAGGTTGACCTGAACCAAACGCTGCAGTTTGTCCGTGGGGTGGTGGTGGTAACCAACCTGCGCCTGCTCAGCCGAGTTGGCAACCAAGCTAGCTGGCAGCATTGGAATTACCGGGCTGACCTGGTATTGCACCACCATGACCACGCCGGTGTAGGCCATCTCGATTTGTTGGATGCCAGTGGGCTGTTGGCCACCTGGCGTTTCACACTGGGACAAAACCTGCAAGCGATTCGGGTGGTGGATCAGTTCCAGGCCCATTTGGATAGCGCAGTGTCGGGTCGCCCGTTGGTGCAGGCGCTTAAAAATATTTGCCCTAGCTGCAAAGCGCCGTTAGAGCCGGATCAAGAAGAGTGCCCCATCTGCACCAAGGTAGTCCACACACCGCCATCCACCTGGACGTTGTTTCGGCTGTGGCGCTTTGCCAAGCCGTACCAAGGGCAATTGGCCGCGGGGTTTTTTCTCACCTTGCTGGGCACAGCGGCCAATTTGGTGCCGCCGTACTTGACCATGCCCTTGATGGACAACGTACTGATCCCCTTTCAAAACGGGCAAAAAATTGACCCTGATTTGGTTGCTCTGTACATGGGTGGGCTGTTTGGCTCCGCGTTACTGGCTTGGGTGCTGAGCTGGGCCAAAACCTACATCCTGGCGCTGGTGTCTGAGCGTATTGGCGCAGACCTGCGCACCGCCACCTATGAGCACTTGCTCAAACTATCGTTGGAATATTTTGGCGGCAAGCGCACGGGTGACTTGATGTCGCGCATTGGTAGTGAGAGCGACCGCATTT
>JBJOLD010000143.1:0-6526 GCA_046045765.1 Pseudomonadota bacterium
GGCGGTATCCAGCCCCCAGCGGGTGGATGCGCTGCCAGACCTGCCCACCGTGGCAGAAGCAGGCTACAAAGACTTTGAAGCCGACCAGTGGTATGGCGTGGTAGCCCCGGCGGGCACGCCGGCCGATGTTGTGGCCAAGCTCAACAGCCAAATCAACACCGCGCTGAATTCGCCAGAACTCAAGGCGCGTCTGAATAGCGAAGGGGCTATTGCCACCCCCGGCACGCCCGCAGAGTTTGGCCACCTGATAGTGCGCGAAATCGCGCGCTGGAAGCCGGTGATTCAATCAGGCCGCATCAAGGCCGACTGACTCTGATGGACGCCACGCTCTACACACAGCCCAAGATTGACTGCCACTGCCACGTACTCGACCCCAACGGCTTTGCCTACGCCAGCGATGTGTCCTATCAGCCCGCAGGGCCAGAAACCGGATCTGCACAGTACTTCGCACATGTGCTGGAGGCCTATGGCGTGCAACACGCACTGCTGGTGGGGCCTAACTCGGGCTACGGCACCGACAACCGCTGCCTGTTAGACGCCATTGCCAACAGCAAAGGCCGGTTCAAGGGCATTGCGGTGGTCGCCAACCAGACATCCCTGAATGAGTTAGCCGATCTGAAAGCGCATGGCATTGTGGGCATCGCGTTCAACTACGCGCTGCATGGCTTAGCGCATTACCAAACCAACACGGCGCTGTTGGAGCACCTGGCCGCGCTGGGCATGTTCGTGCAGGTGCAGACCATCGAAGACCAACTGGCCACATTGACGCCTGCCCTGCTGGGCTGTGGAGCCCAAATTTTGATCGACCACTGTGGCCGCCCCACGCTGCCCCAGCGCGCTGCCGATGCGGGGATGGACGCACTGTTGGCCCTGGCACAGTGCCAACGCGCCACGGTCAAGCTGTCGGGGTTTTCAAAATTCTCGGCGCAGAGCTACCCGTTTGCGGACGCGCAGGCGCTGGTGCAAGTGCTGTTGCAGGCCTTTGGCCCGGAGCACTGCATTTGGGCTTCTGACTGGCCATTTTTGCGCGCCCCGCAGCGGCTGGACTATGGCCCGCTGTTGCAGTTGTTTGCATCAGCGGTGCCTGATGCAAACCAGCGCCGCGCTATTTTGTGGGACACACCGCGGCGCTTGTTTAGCTTCGGAGCAACCACAGCAAGCCGCTGAGCGTAAAGAACGACACGATGGTGGTGATCAGTAGCGCAGCAGCGGCCGTGTCTTCATGCCCGTGGCGCTGCGCCAGTATGGGAAAGATGCCTAGCATCGGCATGGCAGAAAACATGACAGCAGCGATACGCAACTGTGGATCTGCAATGGGCACAATCCAGGCCGCACACACCCAAACAGCTAAAGGATGCATAAGGAGCTTGCCAAACGTGATCTTGCTCACCTGACTTCGCATTCCCTTGATTTTCAAGCCCACCAAAGTGCCACCAATCACACACAAAGCCAACGCACTGGTAGCCTGTGCAAACACATTGATGGTGCGTGCAACTGGCCCTGGCAGTTGCAAACCCGAAAGCGAATACGCAAATCCCAACAAAATGGAAAGGATCATGGGGTTGGACAACAGCCGCAAAATCGTTTGGCCCAGCACCTTCAAGGGGTGCCCCTCAGATTTATCCTCTGCGTCTGACAACACCATCAACAGGGGCAGCATGAACAGGTTTTCCACCACCATGTTGAGTGCCAAAGCGACGCCGGCTAAGGGCCCAAGAGCCAATGTGGCCACAGGGTAACCCACGTAGCCACTGTTGGAGCACGACATGCCCATTGCAAAATACGCTCGGTAGCTAGGCCTGCTGCGCTGCACATAGCGCGCCCACACATAAGCGGCAAGCATCACCGTCAACGAACCCACAGCATAGGCGAGCAAATAGTCAAGGTGCATGACTTCACGCACCGGGCGCTGCGAAATCGCGTTGAACAGCAAAGCAGGTAGCGCCAGGTTAATGACAAATTTGCCCAGCACACGCATTTCTGTTTTTGCAAATAATCCCCAGCGCGTAACCAAAAACCCGAGCGCAATACAGAAATAGATAGGCCCAGTAATGGCCAAAATATCGAGCATCTAACCCTTGGCTTCTAGCAGCAGTTGCAAGTAAATCGGCATGGCTTACATCTTGGGCACGCCGGCTTTATTGATCACATCAGTCCACCGCTTGATATCGCTTTGCAGCAGACTACCCAGTTGCTCGGGCGTAGAGCCTTTGGCTTGCACATTCAATTCAAACAGTTTCTTTTTTACGTCGGGTGCGTTGACTGCCGCTTGCACTTCGCGGTTCAAACGCGCAATCACTTCTTTGGGTGTTTTGGCAGGTGCCGCCAAGGCGTTCCAAGACGACACATCGAAATCGCGCACGCCGCTCTGCATGAGTGTGGGTACATCGGGCAATTGCTCAGCACGGGTATCGCCCATTACGGCCAGTACACGCACGGCTTTGGATTGCACTTGCCCCATCATAGGGCCCAAAATTTCGATGGCAATGTCCACCTGGTGTCCACGCAAGGCCGTGGTGACTGCCGGTGTGCCGTTAAATGGAACGACCAAGAAATCAAGCCCCGTGCGGGTACGAAACAATTCGGCGGCCAAGTTTTGGGTACTGCCAATGTTGATGGTGCCCACATTGAGCTTCCCAGGGTTGGCTTTGGCGTAGGCCAGCAACTCGGTCATGGATTTGTAGGGCGCGTCGGCGGCTGTCAGGATGGCAATGTCAAAGTAGCCCAGGGTGGACACCGGAGCAAAGTCACGCACCGCATCAAACGGCAGCGACTTGAACAGCCCCGCACTAACCGCCGTGCCGTTAGACATCAGCAGCAAGGTGTGGCCGTCAGGCTCCGCTTTGGCAACCGCTTCACCGGCCACGACACCGCCCGCGCCGGGCTTGTTGTCAATGATGACGCTCTGCCCCATTGATTCAGACATTTTTTGCGCCACGGTGCGCGCCGTTAAATCGGCCACACCACCTGCACCAAACGGCACGACGATACGAATGGGTTTGCTTGGAAAGGTTTGCGCCGCAGCAGAAGCAATGAGCAACACCATGGCGCTGGCAGAAAGTGCCGCTACACGTGTGAATGTTTGCAATAGTTTTTTCATACGATTTATACCTCTAGCCCTTATGGAATATGCGTAACCAGCTATCAAAAATATAGCTGTTTTTGCCCCAACTATGGCCTAAGCCCCGGCGCAAGCAATTGTCAAAATTTCAGCGCGCTACACCTAACAGCTTATCTAACAGTGCAGGCTGCTCTTGCAGGCCACGTGCAGTGCCACTGTGCACCACCGTGCCACGGTCCAGCACCGCCGCCACATCGGAGATGGCCAAAATGGCCTGCGGGTGCTGCTCCACGATGATGGCCGACAAACCCTCTTCCCGGGTAATGCGGCGAATAGCGCGTAGCAGCTCTTGCACGATGATGGGGGCCAAGCCCTCGCACGGTTCGTCTAATAACAGCAACGTGGGGTTCAGCACCAAGGCACGACCCACCGCCAGCATTTGCTGCTCGCCACCCGAGAGTTGTGTGCCCAAATTGGTTTTACGTTCTGCCAAGCGGGGAAACAACTCATACACCCGCGCTGGCGTCCACGGGCTGGAGGCCCTGCCCGCACGCGCAGGACGCGCCACCGCGGTCAGGTTTTCATCCACCGTGAGCGATTTGAAAATATTGCGCTCCTGCGGCACCCAACCAATGCCCGCCGCTGCACGCTCATGCGACGGCAGCTTGTGCAACTGCAGCGCCGTATTGCCGGCACCCAGCGTGATGCTGCCTCCGTGCTGGCGCGTAGCCCCGGCCAGCGTGTTCATCAGCGTGGTTTTGCCGGTGCCGTTGCGGCCCAGCAAGGCCAGTGTTTCACCTTCGTTGAGCACCAGCGACACGCCGGTCAACACCACCGCCTCACCATAACCGGCGCTGAGGTTTTCAATTTTGAGTAACTCAGCCATGGTGATCTCCCGCTGCCTCATCGTGCCCCAAATACACCGCCTTGACCTGCGGGTCATTGGCAATTTGATCGGGGTCGCCCTCGGTCAGCACCGTACCGTTGACCAGCACCGTCATGCGGTTGGCAAAGCTAAACACCAAGTCCATATCGTGCTCAATCAACAAAATAGACACATCGGCAGGCAGTGCCGCCACGGTCTGTAACAGTTCTTCGCGCTCACCTGCGGGCACACCGGCCACGGGTTCGTCCAGCAACAACACGCGCGGCTCACACGCCAAAGCAATGGCGATTTCCAGCAAGCGGCGCTTGCCGTAGGCCAGCACACGGGTTTCTTGCGCCATCACCTCGGTCAGGTGGAACTGCTCCAGCAGTTGTTCGCAGCGTTCGTTCACATCGGCGCGCGCGCCCAATGCCTGCCACCATTTGCTACCCAAACCACGGTGCTGCGACACCACCATGGCCAAGGTTTCCAGTGGCGTCAGCGTGTCAAACAGTTGGTTAATCTGGAAGGTGCGCACCATGCCACGGCGAACGCGCTGGTGCGGCGCCAGATCGGTAATGTCTTGCCCCTCCAGCACGATCTTGCCCTCAGTAGGCTGCAGCACGCCAGTCAACAAATTGATCAGTGTGGTTTTGCCCGCGCCGTTGGGACCAATCAGCGCGTGGCGTGCGCCTTTTTTCAGATCCAGCGTCACGTTGTTGGTGGCGGTAATGCCGCCAAAGCGCATGACCAGGCCTTGGGCCGACAACACGGTAGTGTTTTGGCTGCTCATGGCTTGCCTCCTTGCGCTTTGCCACGGCCAAACCAGGTCCAGGGGCGCACCAAGCGCTCACGGCCCACCAGCACCAGCACCACCAGAAACAAGCCAATCCAGAACGTCCAATACTGCGGCGTGATGCTGGAAATAAAGTCCTGCATCAGTTTGAACACCAACGCACCCACCACACCGCCATAGAGCCAGCCTACGCCGCCAATGACCAGCATCAGCATGACATCAGCAGAGCGGTGAAACTCAAACACGTCCAGCGACGCAAAACCTGTAGTTTGCGCCAACAGCGCGCCCGCAGCACCCGCAGCACCTGCCGCCACGGTGTACACCACGGCCAAGCGCTGCGAAACGGGAATGCCGATCGCCATGGCGCGCAGCCGGTTGTCGTGAATAGCCTTGAGCGTGGCACCAAACGGCGACCCCACAAAACGCCGCGCCAGCACAAACAGCACCAGCAACACCGAGAGCGAATACCAGGCTGCCGTTTGGCCATACAGATCGAACTCAAAACGGCCCAGCAGTGGCCCCATCATCACGCCCTGCAAGCCGTCCGCTCCGCCTGTGAGCCAGTCCAACTTGTTGGCCAGTTCCATCAAGATCAGGGCCACACCCAAAGTCACCATCAGCCGCGTCAGGTCGGTACCACGCAAAATCGTAGCGCTACAAATTGCCCCCAGCACTGTGGCAGCGGCTATGCCCACTGCCAAGCCCACCAACGGGTCAGGCATCACGTACTTGGAAAACAATGCCGCTGCGTACGCACCCATGCCAAAAAATGCCGCGTGGCCCAAAGACACGATACCGCTATAGCCCAAAATCAAATCCAGCGACAGCGCAAACAGCGCCACGATGGCAATTTCATTGATGATGAGCGCGTGGCTTGCCAGTGCCCAGGGAGAGGCTAGCGCAGCCGCCCACAGAGCGATTTCCCACCAGCGCCAGCTGCGCGACTGCAACAGCACATTGGGGCGGGTTGTAGTCATGGCGTTCATGCTTTGCCCCCTTTGCGCACAAACAGGCCTTGTGGCCGCCATACCAAAATAACAATCATCAAGCTATACACAATAAATGCGCCCAATTTAGGGATGTAGTATTTGCCAGCCACGTCGGCAATACCCAGCAACAGCGCAGCCAACAAAGGACCGGTGATGCTGGAAGTGCCGCCAACGGCTACCACAATCAAAAAGTAAATCATGAATTTCAGAGGGAAGCTAGGGTCCATGCCCAACACGTCCGCACCAAGCGCACCACCCAAGCCCGCCAGGCCAGAGCCCACGGCAAAAGTGCCCAAGAACACTGCATTTACATTGATGCCCAAGCCCGCAGCCACGCGCTGGTCATCGACAGATGCGCGCAAGCGGCTGCCAAAACGAGTTTTAGTCAGCACGTATTGCAATGCAACTGTAAGCGCAGCGCAGACCGCAATAATGAACAAGCGGTAATGCCCCATGCCCAACATCCACGCGCCCTCACCCCACTCGGTGCGGCCTTTTAGCCACTCGGGCAGCTGCATAATTTGCTGGGTAGAGCCAACAAAATAGTCCACACTGGCCACAGCCATAAAGGTCAGGCCAATAGAAAACAACACTTGGTCCAGATGGGGCTTGTGGTACAGCGGGCGGTACAAGGTACGCTCTAGCACACCGCCCAACAGTGCAGACCCCAAAAAAGCCAGCGGCAAGCACAGCAAAAAAGGCACGCCCAGCTTTTGCATCAGCAGCACGGTGATGTAGCCACCCACCATGGCAAACGCACCGTGGGCCAAATTGATGAAGTTCATCAAGCCCATGGTGACTGCCAAACCGACCGC
>JBJOLD010000151.1:0-2931 GCA_046045765.1 Pseudomonadota bacterium
AAATTGACATCACGGCACGATTTTGCGAAAACTCGCGTAGTGGTCGGCCGTGTAAAAACATGCATCTGGTGCGGTTGCTGTCCCGCCGCAGACAATGCGCTGAGCGCCACGATCACGCGAACTTGGTGTTTTTACGGTGTATTCCCGGTAGTAGCCACGCTTTTGTGATGGCAGCAGGCGTTCGCGATTACCAAACACAACGCCGTCTTTTTCATACGGAAAAGGCCCGCCTTGAAAAATGCGCTGGTAGGTGTCTCGCCCCTGTGTAGGAAGCTGCGCTAGCGTAACGTTGGCAATGGCTATTTGCCCTGCCGTCGATTTTGCAATTGCACCGCTACAGGCCAGCGTAGCAATAAGAGCCACACTAGTGAGCGCTAACTTGAAAACGCCCTTGCGCACTGAAGACCCCTTTGAACTACTACGGGTAAACCCGAAAAACCAAGGCCTCTAGTGTCGCGTATTCATGACAAAAAAGCAAGGGCCTGCCCAAAGATTGAGCAAACCCCTGCGGTTGATTTATGTCAGCGGGTAGCGTTAGCGTCGGCTACGGTTAGCGCCGTCATATTGACGATTCGTCGGACCGTGGTGCTGGCGGTAAGCACATGCACGGGTTTGGCAGCACCTAGCAACACGGGTCCGATGGCGATATTGCCACCGGCTGCTGTTTTGAGCAGGTTGTAAGCAATGTTGGCAGCATCAATATTGGGCAGTACCAGAAGATTGGCGTCACCATGCAGCGTGCTGTTGGGCATCATGGCGTGGCGTGCGGCGCCGTCCAGGGCCACGTCGCCGTGCATTTCACCATCTACTTCCAGCCATGGCGCCTGCACTTTCAAGAGCGCTAGTGTGTCGCGCATTTTGATGGCGCTTGGCTCATTGCTGCTGCCAAAATTGGAGTGGCTGAGCAGTGCCGCCTTGGGCTTGATACCAAAGCGCATCATTTCTTCAGCGGCCATGACTGTGATTTCACACAACTCTTCAGCGGTAGGGTCGTAGTTGACATGGGTGTCTACCAAAAAGACTTGGCGACCCGGCAACATCAGGCCGTTCATACAGGCATAAATTTGTACGTCCTGGGGCGTGCTGGGGCTGCCGCCTTGGCGCTTGCCAATTACCTGGTCGATGTATTGCAAGTGCAGGGACGTGGTTCCCCACGTGCCGCAAATCATGCCGTCTACATCGCCTTTGTGAAGCAACATGGCACCAATCAACGTCAAGCGGCGGCGCATCTCTATTTTGGCAACCGGTACCGTGATGCCCTTACGCGCTGTCATCTGGTGGTAGGTCTGCCAGAAGTCCCGGTAGCGGTGGTCTTGCTCGACGTTCACCACGTTGTAGTCTCGGCCCTCTTTGAGTCGCAGGCCAAACTTCTCAATGCGTTCGGCAATCACGTTTGGACGGCCAATCAGGGTAGGGAACGCAAGCTGTTCGTCCACCACAATTTGGGCTGCGCGCAAGACGCGTTCGTCCTCGCCCTCGGCATAGGCCACGCGCTTTTTCAGGGCTTTTTTGGCTGCCGTGAAGATGGGCTTCATGGTGGTGCCAGAAGCGTACACAAAGCTTTGCAGACGCTCGCGGTAGGCGTCCATGTCGGTAATGGGGCGCAGTGCTACGCCACTGTCTGCGGCGGCTTGGGCCACTGCAGGGGCTATTTTCATCATCAAACGCGGATCGAACGGCTTGGGGATCAGGTATTCGGGGCCAAAGGCCAATTGCTCACCCGCGTAGGCGGCAGCCACCACTTCGCTTTGTTCCGCCTGGGCCAGTTCGGCAATGGCATGCACCGCTGCAATCTCCATTTCCAGGGTAATTGTGGATGCACCAGCATCTAACGCACCGCGGAAAATGTAGGGGAAGCACAGAACGTTATTGACCTGGTTGGGATAGTCCGTGCGGCCCGTGGCCATGATGGCATCGTCACGCACAGCCTTGACTTCTTCGGGCAAGATTTCGGGCGTGGGGTTGGCCAGCGCAAAAATCAGGGGGCGCTCGGCCATGGACTTGACCATGTCGGGCTTAAGCACGCCGCCTGCCGACAGGCCCAAGAAGATGTCCGCACCGACGATGACTTCGCGCAGGGTGCGCGCATCGGTCTTTTGGGCGAACTGAATTTTGTCTTCGTCCATCAACTCGGTACGGCCTTCATAGACCACACCCGCCAAGTCAGTCACATAAATGTTTTCGCGGGGAATGCCCAGCTTGATCAGTAAACCCAGGCACGCCAATGCTGCGGCGCCCGCGCCAGAGGTAACTAGCTTGACCTTTTTTGGGTCTTTGTTGGCAACCTTCAGACCGTTGAGGATCGCAGCGCCAACGCAAATAGCAGTGCCGTGCTGGTCGTCATGGAAGACTGGAATCTTCATCCGCTCGCGCAGTTTGCGCTCTACATAAAAGCAGTCAGGCGCTTTGATGTCTTCGAGATTAATGCCGCCAAAGGTGGGCTCTAGCGAGGCAATGATGTCGACCAGTTTGTCGAGGTCGTACTTTTCATCGATTTCCAGATCAAACACGTCAATGCCGGCGAACTTTTTAAACAGCACCCCCTTGCCCTCCATCACAGGCTTGGAAGCCAATGGGCCAATGTCACCCAGGCCGAGCACTGCCGTGCCGTTGGTGATGACAGCGACCAGATTGCCGCGGCTGGTGTACTTGAATGCGTTATTGGGGTCTTTGACGATTTCTTCGCACGGGGCGGCCACACCGGGTGAGTAAGCCAGGGCCAAGTCGTGCTGGTTAATCAACTGCTTGGTGGCGCAAATGGCCACTTTGCCGGGGGTGGGGAACTCGTGGTATTCCAGCGCCGCCTTGCGCAATTGTTCCGTTTTTTCGGCAGAACTGGAAATTTGCGATTTGGAAGGAGCTGGTGTCTGGGGCGTCTGATTGGGCATCGTTTGCATCCTCTGTGGCAGCAGACGATGCGAGAAGGCGCAT
>JBJOLD010000170.1:0-7665 GCA_046045765.1 Pseudomonadota bacterium
TAGCGTGCGCCCAGGCCCTTGAGTAGCACCTGGTCAATAAATTCTTGCGGGGATTGGGATGCCAAGCGCGCGTCAAACGGCAGCACCACGGCCTGGTCTACGCCACACATGGCTAAGTCACCCAGCTTGTCGCGCAGCGTGCCTACGCGCGCTGGCGCCATGTCTGGTTTTTGGTGCAGCTTGGCAAAGTAGTCGCGCGGGTGGGGCTCAAAAGTCAGTACCACGCTGGCCACCGAACGCTGTTGCGCCTCCGCCTTCAGCAGTGCCAGCATGGCCTGGTGGCCCCGGTGCACGCCATCAAAATTGCCAATGGTCACGGCGCTGGCCGTGGCAACGCCGGGGTGGTTAAAGCCTCTGAAAACCTTCATGAGTTTGTTATCTTTTTGATAGCAGGCTACGCACGGTGGGTGAGCGCCTGAAGCAGTTTTGTCACATCAATAGGTTATATTGTGACTTAGCAGGGCGCGGCGTTACAGCGCGCACCCTTCGGTAGACGTTTGCAGACTGTGTTGGTGGTTGTTTAACCGTTGATGGAGGCGTTGCGTGAAAGTCTTGAAGTTGTCGGCCCAAGGGCTGCCCCAATCGTGGATTTCGCTGGAACAAGCGGTAACCCATTACGCTGCTGGCGAGGTGCGCTGGGAAACCGGTGCCGAGGTAGCGGTGTTCCATGGCGGGCACAACGCCGTTACCGGGCAGCAGTCCATCATCCGCGTGAACAGCATCATTGGCACACGCGGCGTGCCCAGCATCAACCCCTTTGACTTGCGCCCCGGCCTGACCAACGGCAAGTTGTTCAGCCGCGACCGCAATGTGTGCGCCTACTGCGGTGGCCACTTTCACGAAGAAGAGCTGACCCGCGAGCACATCATTCCGTTTGCCCAACATGGCATTGACACCTGGATGAACGTGGTCACCGCCTGCCGACCCTGCAACCACCGCAAGAGCCACCGCACGCCTGAGCAGGCCCACATGCCGCTGCTCTATACGCCTTACGTGCCCAGCCTGTGGGAAGACTTCATTTTGCGTAACCGCCGCATCCTGGCCGATCAAATGGAGTTTTTAATGGCCCATGTGCCCAAGTCGTCCCGGCTGCTGGTTTAGCATTTGGGCATGCACACCAATCGCCCTGCAACACCCACACCCTCAGACCGTCCGCGCATCGCCCTGATTGCACACGACCACAAGAAGGACACCATGGTGGAACTCGCCCACGAGTTTCGCGCCCTGTTGAGCCAGTGCACGTTGTGTGCCACTGGCACCACGGGCGGACGTCTGGTGGATGAAGTTGGGCTGGATGTGGAGCGCTTGCTCAGCGGCCCGTGGGGTGGTGACCTGCAAATTGGCGCACGCCTGGCCCAAGGCGAGATCGATGTGGTTATCTTTCTGCGCGACCCTATGACCTCACAGCCTCACGAGCCCGATATCAACGCCTTGGTGCGCGCCTGCGACGTACACGATGTGCCCTGCGCTACCAACCTATCCACAGCGCGGCTGGTTTTGGGGCAGATGGCACAGTAAACCAGGCCACCGTATTTCCGCTGTGTTTACAACACGTGCGTTACCAATTTGAAGTCAGGATCTTCCGGGAATGACTTCACCGCAAAGCCCAAACCCTTCATCAGTCTGAGCATGCCGGGGTTGTTGGCCAGCACCAGCCCTTCAATTTCCATTAGTCCTTTGTCGCGTGCAACGTCCATGATGGCTTGCATGAGGCGTGAGCCTAAGCCTTTGCTATTGAAGTCGTCTGCCACCACCAGAGAGAACTCGCAGCTGGCTTTGTCGGGGTTGGTGATGTAGCGCGATACACCCACAATGCGCTCAGTCTCCATCATGTCGCCGTTTTCGTTGGCAGTGCGCACTTTGTGCACCGCCACGAGTGCCATTTCGCGGTCGTAGTCGATCAGCGTAAACCGCGCCAGCATGTTGGGCGGAAGCTCTTGCATGCTAGACACAAACCGGAAATAGCGGCTCTCGCGCGAGAGGCCGTGCACCAGCTCTTGCAGCATGTGTGCATCGTTAGGCTGGATGGGACGCACGGTGTATTCGCCACCGCCGCGCAGCGGCCACAGCTGTTCGTAGTGCGCGGGGTAGGGCAATATGGACAGATGGCTGTAGTTGTGAATGCGACTGCTCACCCCTTGTGGCGCGTGGTCAATCACGATGCGGGCATCCACCGCCACGGCCCCGTTTTCGTCCACGATGATGGGGTTAATGTCCATTTCGCGCAGCTGTGGCAGCTCGCATACCATCTCGGACACGCGCAGCAATATCTGCTCAACGGCTTCCAGGTTGGCAGCACTGTTACCGCGCCACTCCCCCAAAGTCTCTGATACGCGCGAGCGCTCTATCAGACGGCGCGCTAGAAACTGGTTAAGTGGGGGTAGCTCCATAGCGCGGTCGTTGATCAGCTCGATCATTGTGCCGCCCGCGCCAAACGCAATTACCGGACCAAACGGGTCGTCGGTCACCAGACCAATATAGATTTCGCGGCCATGCCGCTTGCGGGCCATTGTCTGCACGGTGACGCCGTTGATGCGTGCGTTGGGCTGCAAGCGGGCCACGGTTTGCACCATGTCGGTGTAAATATCACGCACGCCGGTGGCGTTCATGATGTTGAGGGCCACGCCCTGCACGTCCGACTTGTGACTGATGTCGGGCGAGTCAATTTTGAGCGCCACCGGAAAGCCCAGTTGCGTGGCAATCATCATGGCTTCGTTGGCATTGCGGGCCAGAATGGTTTGCGTGACTGGAATATGAAACGCCGACAACAGCGTCTTGGATTCCATCTCGGTTAGCACTTTGCGCCGTTCGGCCAGCACGCTTTCAATCACCAGGCGCGCGCCTTCAATGTCGGGCTTGGCCAGGGTAGAGAGTGGCGGTGGCGTTTGCTGCAGCAACTGCTGGTTTTGGTAGAACGACGCAATGTTGCCAAACGCACCCACGGCCGCCTCGGGCGTGCGAAAGCTGGGAATGGCGGCCTCGTTAAACACCCCCCGCGCAGCCACTACTGAGGAGTCGCCCATCCAGCACGCCAGTAGTGGCTTGCCAACGGCTTTTTTAACTTCTGCCAAGGCCCTTGCCACTCCCGCACCGTCAATGCCTAATTTTGGTGAGTAGATTGCCAAAATACCATCAATGGCGCGGTCGATGCCAGCGGCTTCCACTGCGGCTTGGTAATGGCCAGGGTCAGCTTCTTCGGTGAGGTCAATCAGGTCTGATAGCGATGCTGTATCAGGCAGAAGTGGTTTCAGCATGGACTGTGAATCAGCTGACAATTTGCCTAGTTGTAGATTGATTTCGTTGATCCAATCTGCCGCCAAGACACCTGGCCCGCCGCCATTGGTGACAATAGCTAGTCGCTTGCCAACCGGGCGGTAGCGGGATGCCAAACACTTTGCTGCGGCGAATAACTCAACAAACGAATGCACTCGTACCGCCCCGGCACGGCGCAGCGCGGCATCGAAAACGTCATCACTGCCCACAATTGTGCTGCTGTGCGTTTGCGCTGCCTCGTTACCTGCAGGCTTGCGTCCAGCCTTAATCACCACGACTGGCTTGGTGTTGGCTGCCATGCGCAGTGCACTCATAAAGTGCCTGGCACTGGAGATACCTTCCAGATACACCACGATGCTGTGGGTTTGTGCATCGTTTGCCAGGTAGTCAAGCACTTGCGCTATGTCCAGGCTTGAATGTGCGCCTAGCGATATCACCGAGGAAAACCCCACCCCGTTGTTGGCTGCCCAGTCCAACATGGATGCCGTGAGTGCACCTGATTGCGACACCAAGGCCAGCGATCCCTTGCGCGCCAAGTGGCCAGCTGCACTGGCGTTGAGTTGCAGCAGCGGGCGTTGCAGGCCCAGGCAGTTGGGCCCTAGCAATTGCACGCCTTCACGGCGGGCGATCTTCTTGAGTTGTGCCGCATGTTCGGCACTTACGCCGCTAGAAACTATCAGCGCCGCACGGCAGGCAATGCGTCCAGCTACCTCAAGCGCAGCAGCCACGTCCTGCGCTGGCAGCGCGATGACGGCCAGGTCTGCTCTGGCTTGCGCTAGGTCTGCCAAGGTGCCGCTGCTGTGAATATCCAAAAACCGAATGCTGCCAGTGAATGACTGCGCTTTCAACGATTTCACTACTGCCCGCGCCTGGGGGGTTTGTGCAGTGGGGTCGTCGAGGTCACCTGCAAAGACGATGATGGATTCGGGTGAGAAGAGGGGGGTAAGGTAATGTTTGTCCATAAACTTTTTGAGTCAGCGCTGGTGTTAGTCCGCACCAATGAGTACTTTGACGTGTTCGGCCACGCTGCGCGCCAGAGGGTTGAGCACATAGCCGCCCTCCAGGCAAGAAATAATGCGCCCTTGGCAGTGGCGCTTGGCCACGACCATTAGCTGCTGGGTGACCCAGGCGTAGTCGGCGTCGACCAGACCCAGGTTACCCATGTCGTCTTCGCGGTGGGCATCGAACCCAGCAGAAATGTAGATAAGTTGCGGCGCAAATTTATCCAGCGCCGGTATCCATTGTGTGAGTACGATTTGGCGGAACTTTTCGCTGCCTGAGCGCGATGGCAGCCCCACGTTGACCATATTGGTGCCTTTGGCGTTTTCGCCAGAGAAAGGGTATAGGCCTTCTTCAAAAATCGAGCACATCAATACCCGGTCGTCACCGCGAAAAATGTCTTCGCTGCCATTGCCGTGGTGCACGTCAAAGTCGATCAGCGCCACGCGCTGCAAGCCGTGTGCGTCCAGCGCATGACGTATGCCCACTGCGACGTTGTTGAAAAAGCAAAAACCCATGGCTGTAGCGCGCTCTGCATGGTGGCCCGGTGGACGCACGCTGCAGAAAGCGGATGGCACACCGCCGGCGAGCACCAGATCAGTGGCCTGAACCGTCGCACCAGCGGCGCGTAGCGCGGCTTGGATGGTGAATGGGTTCATGTCGGTATCAGGGTCCACCTTGTGGTAACCCTCGGTGGGCGATGCGGCTATCAGCTCGTTCACATACGCAGTGGTGTGTGCCCGGCCCAGCTGCTCTAAAGTGGCCAGCGGTGCGTCGTAGGTGTTCATATAGTCCAGAAGACCCTTGACCAGTAGCATGTCATTGATAGCAGCCAAGCGCTCGGGACATTCGGGGTGGTACGGCCCCATTTCGTGACGGGCGCAGTCGGGGTGGGAAATATAGGCTGGCAGCAAGCGTGTCTCCTGGTTCATGTGCGCACAGGCGCTTGTAATGGGGTTCGTGCCAGTCTGTGTCGAACTGGTTTTTGATGTTTTGACCTGGGACAAATATTGCTGTGGGCGGGACAAGGTGCTGGTACTATTTTAATGACTATTTTATGACAATTAAGATTTCAGCCCCGCTGAATATGCGTAAGTAGCTATTGTTTTTGTAGCATTTTTAGGGGGAAACTGCTTGCCAGAGTGGGTCAAACAGGCTGCCGACTCGTACGCGGGGCCGTTTGGTTACAGTATCTGCAACAGTCCATACGAAAATCGTTTGTGCCGGCGCTTGTCTCCGGCTCAGCGGGCTAACAATCAAAGAACACCATGCAAATCACCGGCCAATGCCACTGCGGCGCCATTTCTTTTACCGCTTTGGTGGACCCCGCCAAAGCCATCGTCTGCCACTGCGCAGATTGCCAGACTTTCTCAGGCGGGCCGTTTCGTGCGGTGCTGCCCACGCCAATAGAAAGCGTGACGCTCACTGGAACGCCAAAGCACTATGTGAAGGTGGCAGAGAGCGGCAACCGCCGGGTGCAGGCGTTTTGTGCCGAGTGCGGTACACAGTTGTACGCCTGTGAGGCAGAAGCGCCCACCACGTTGAATCTGCGTTTGGGCTGTGTGAAAGAGCGGGCCAGTTTGAAGCCAGTGGGTCAAATTTGGGGCGAATCGGCCATGCCGTGGTTACACGCGCTGGACGATGTGCCCATGCACACCAAAGGGATGGCCAGCCCGCTCATGGGTGCGTAATGATTGACCAACCACTGCCCAATGTGTCTTGCCCGTTGTGCGGCGGAGCCAACCAATGCGCACCTGCGCAGGCAGGGCGGTTTGATGTGGAGTGCTGGTGCAAAACAGCGGCCATCAGCCCGGAGGCTTTGGCCCGCATACCGCCAGAGCTGGTAAACAAAGCCTGCCTGTGCCCGCGCTGTGCGGCGGGCGTGGCAGACAAGCCCTGACCGGGATTGCCTTAAGCAAACACCCCAGCGGTTTCCTTCATGCGGGCAGACACTTCGCCCAGGTGGTGCAGGCTGTCGCCAAAGGTCATCTCCATTTGCGTGAGTTTCTTGAAGTAGTGGCTGACGATATATTCGTCAGTTACGCCAATGCCGCCGTGCAGTTGCACCGCTTGCTGGCCCACAAACCTCATGCTTTGGCCTAGCTGGTACTTGGCGCGCGCTAGTGCCGCGCGGCGCTCTGCAGCAGGGGCGTTGAGCTTGAGGCTGGCGTAGTAGCTCATGGAGCGTGCCAGTTCCAGCTGCATCTTCATGTCGGCCGCGCGGTGGCGCAGGGCCTGGAAGCTGCTGATCGCCACGCCAAACTGTTTGCGGGTGTTCATGTATTCAGCGGTAATGGCCAGCGTCTTGTCCATCACACCGACAGCCTCAGCGCATAAAGCGGCAATGCCGATGTCTACCGCGTGTTCCAGCGCAGTGGTGCCATCTGCAGTGAGTAGAGTTGCGGGGGCGTTTTTGAAACTCACTTCAGCGGCTCGGCTGCCGTCTTGCAGGCCGTAGCCTTTGGTGGACACGCCCGCTGATTCACGCTCCACCACAAACAGGGCCAACTGGCTGTTGACTTTGGCAGACACGATGTAGGCGTCGGCCTGGTCGCCAGCAGCCACTACAGTTTTTATAGCGTTCAACACATAGCCACCGGGCGCCTGCGTGGCTTTTGCTTCACAAATGTTGAGTTGGTAGCGCGCTGCGCGCTCCTGGTAGGCCAGCACCACCAGCTTCTCGCCGCTGGCTATTGCCGACAGCCAAGCGGCTTTGGTGGCCGTGTCACCATAGCCCGCAATCACGGCACCGGCAATGAGGGATTGGGCCAGCGGTTCAAGCACAATGCCGCGCCCCAGCTCTTCCATCACCACCATGCCTTCGACCGGCCCCATGCCCATGCCACCATCGTCTTCGGGCACGTACAGGCCGGTCAGACCCAGCGCAGCCAGCTCGGTGTAGGCAGCACGGTCAAAGCCACCGGCTTTTTCAGCGGCGCGGCGGCGGTCAAAGCTGTAGCCCTTGTCCACCCATTTGCGCACGGCGTCGCGCAACTGTTCTTGATCGTCAGAAAAATCGAAATCCATTTCATGTCTCCTATATCGAGCGAAGCTCTTGATAGAGCCCCCTTTGAGAGGGGGCTATGGGGTACTCATCTTGTTGCGCCTATCGGAGTTGTTTTAGGCTTCAGCCCAAAACAACTTGCGAGACGATGTTGCGTTGCACTTCGTTGCTGCCACCGTAAATAGTGGTCTTGCGCATATTGAAGTAGGTGGATGCCAGCGGCGCGTACAGGGCCGTGGTTTGGTCGCCTTGCCAGCCGGCTTCCATGGCTTCGCGGATCAGCGGCAGGGCATTCGGCCCGGCGGCCAGCATCATCAGCTCGGAGTAGCGTTGCTGGATTTCGCTGCCGCGAATTTTCAGCAAACCCGCAATGTCCAGCGAGTTTTTGC
>JBJOLD010000198.1:0-16414 GCA_046045765.1 Pseudomonadota bacterium
TGGTGCCACACGCCGATGTGGTGCTGGACTGCTGCGACAACTTCACCACGCGCCACGCCGTCAACGCCGCCTGCGTGCGGCACAACAAACCGCTGGTGTCTGGCGCTGCCATTCAGTTTGATGGACAGATCAGCGTCTACGACCCACGCCACGCCAACGTACCCTGCTACGCCTGCGTGTTCCCGCCCGGTGAGACTTTTGAAGAAGTGCGCTGCTCCACCATGGGTGTGTTTGCACCGCTGGTGGGCATCATTGGCACCATGCAAGCAGCTGAGGCCCTCAAGCTGATTGCCGGCATTGGCCGGTCTTTGGCAGGCCGACTCTTGATGCTCGATGGCAGGGCCATGGAGTGGACCGAAGTGCGCATGCCCCGCAATGCCCATTGCCCCGTCTGTTCAGGGTCAAATCGGCCTTTAGCCCCCGAATAGCATGCGTAAGCAGCTATTATTTTTATAGCAAATTAACAGCCATGCAGTGGGCGAAGTGGTTCCCTTTTCTACGTTGGCAATGCCCCAATGCATTGCTGCTGCGCAATGAAACCATTGCCGCATTCACCGTCACCATCATTTTGATTCCGCAGGCTGTGGCCTACGCCGCGCTAGCAGGTATGCCATTGGCAACCGGGCTTTACGCTTCACTCTTGCCTGCTTTAGTCTCCACACTGTGGGGCGGCACCAGTCGCTTGTCGGTGGGGCCCACAGCTTTAAGCTGCCTGCTGATTGCGGCATCGCTCCAAGGCATGGCACAGCCCTTTAGCGCCGAATGGGTCAACTTGGCTATTTGGCTGGCCTTGCTGGCTGGGGCTATGCAAATGGTACTGGGAGGACTGCGGGCTGGCTGGCTGGTCAACATGATCAGCGCGCCGGTGTTGACGGGCTTTACCCAGGCCGCAGGTGTTTTGATCATCGCATCGCAGTTGCCGGCCCTGCTGGGCTTGAAAGGGTCACTCAGCCAAATCTTGAATGCCCCCCAATTTCAGGGGCAGGAGATGGCATTCGGCGTAGGCAGCTTCGCCATGCTGTGGCTCGCAAAGCGCTACGCGCCGCGCTTACCCATGGTGCTGGTAGTGGTGTGTAGCAGCGGATTGCTCAGCTATCTGGTGGGTTTTGAGGCTGCCGAGGGAGCGGTCATTGGCCATTTGCCTGCGGGACTGCCCGCACTGGTGTGGCCACCAACACTGCCATGGAGCACAGTCTCAGGGTTATTGGTGCCCGCCATGGTGATAGCGTTGGTGAGCTTTTTAGAGGTGGCCTCCAGTGCCAAAGTGCAGAGTCAACAAGATGGCAGCCTGTGGAACGACAACCAGGACCTGATTGGCCAGGGCTTAGCCAAGATGGCGTCGGCACTGAGTGGCAGCTTTCCCACCAGCACGTCGTTTTCGCGGTCTGCCATCAACATCTATGCAGGCGCCACTACCGGCTGGTCCGCACTCATCTCCACCGGCATGGTGCTTTTAGCCTTGCTGTTTTTAATGCCAGCATTGCACTACGTGCCCTCAGCCGTATTGTCTGCTGTGGTGATAGTTGCGGTCATAGGTTTGATTCAGCCCAGCCAGTTTGTCCGGCTGTGGAAAATCTCCCGGGCTGAGACACTCACCAGCTTGGCCACGTTATCACTGACGCTGCTCACCGCTCCGCGTATTTACTGGGGTGTGCTGGCGGGCGTGATGCTGGGGCTCATCCACTTTTTGTACCAGCGACTGCACCCGCGCATTATCGAAGTGGGCCTGCACCCCGATGGCAGCCTGCGTGACCGTCATCTGTGGAAATTGCCGCCCTTGGCACCGCACATGTACGCGTTACGCATGGATGCGGAGCTGGACTTTGCCGCCGCCAGCAGTTTCGAGCGCAACATCACCGAATACGTTGCGCAACATCCCAACACCACCGACGTCTGCCTGTTTGCCCAGCCCATTAACCGCATTGACGCAAGCGGAGTGGAAGTATTTGCAACGCTCATCGCGAGCTTGCGCCAACGCGGCATCACGCTGCACATCAGTGGTATCAAATTGCCAGTAGAGAATGTTTTGCGTCGCACCGGTTTGTTAGCCGAACACCCACTGCTTCGAATATACCGAACAGATGCCGAAATACTAGCTAATGGAGTGGCGCCGGCATTTATGGATACCGCGTTAGGCGGTTACGATCCATCCCTCAAGCGGGTCTAGGTCAGGCGGCAGGCCATACAAGGCATGTCCGTTTGCATGCTGGTTCAACCCCCAGGCCGCCTGCATCAGGCACAAAACAGCGTCCAATGCATCGCCCGATGCATCAGCAGTTAGCGCGTCGCGTTGCGCATGGCTTAGCTTGAGTCGCAGTGCCAAGCGTGTATTGCCAAGCTCTAATGCATTGATCAGGTCTTTTCTGGCTATCAGGCGTTCGGGTGTTTGCTTGGCTTTGTCGTCGCTTTTATAGCTGCGAGTACCCAAAACTTCTCGGGCCAACAGACCGGGGTATGCCTCTAGCGCCACGCGCAGAGTGCCGCCGGATCCTGGTGCGGGTGGGCTTTGAAGGCCTGGCAAGTAAACACCCGCATCCAGAAGCAAAGGCACACCTGCATGCAGCATATAAGCCACCGGCGGGTTCACCCACTTCATGGACGGACTGGAGCCAGCTGGCAAGTCGGTGACTCGGTGGGCAAACTTTCCGCCCACAGGGCGCGCGTTGCAAAAGGCGGCGAAGCGGGTCCGGATGTCTTCACGGGAAAGCGATGCGTAATGCCGGATGCAGGCCCTCCACTCGGTAGGCCAGCCCAGTGTTTGCACCAGCTCGCGAGGTAAACCAAAAGGCAAGTCAAAACCACCTACCCACGATACGGGTTGCGACAACGCCGTATGAAAGTCTTGAAGGTTAGCAAAGCCCTGCAGTTTCGACACCTGCACCCTACCTTGTTGCAAGGTACCCCACGCCACCACAATTTGTTTACGCTTACTAGGTGCGCTGGAAAAATCGCAGCCTAGGAGCTGGATTGCAGTGTCAGGCACGCCCAATGATGCTGGCTGTGGCCATCAGCTCTTCCAGCAGAGCCAACGACACTTTGCCAGACACCGAGTAGGGGTCAAGTTCAGGCTTTTCGGCATATTTAAGCAAGATACTGGTGTTGATTTTGGACATATTGACCTGGCCCATAGTCCATCCACCAAAACGGCGTTCTTCAATCTCTTCGTAATGCAACAAAACCACGTCTTTGTGGCGCTTGTCTTGCTGAATATGCCCATACAACTCACTCACAGGGGAGCGTCCGCCTTCAATGGCTTGCAAAAATATGCCACCGCCGTAGCACAAGATACCTGTGATACCCGATGTGGGGTTGAAGTGGCGCGACTGAGACAGAATGGCTTCGATAGCAGCGTCACTGCGGTCCACAGCGCGGCTGGCGTAAAGCAGGCGTACAAGCATGGCAATCTTTCGAAAATAAATAAATTTAGTTGGATGACTTTTTAGGAATCAAAGCCAAAAACTCGCGACGCAGATTGGGGTCTTTCAAAAACACACCACGCATAACGGAGTTAATCATCTTGCTGTCCATATCTTTCACACCGCGCCAAGACATACAAAAGTGGCTGGCCTCCATCACGATGGCGAGTCCATCGGGTTGGGTTTTTTGTTGGATCAGGTCAGCCAACTGCACGACCGCCTCTTCTTGAATTTGGGGACGACCCATAACCCACTCGGCCAAACGCGCATATTTAGATAAGCCAATGACATTGGTGTGTTCGTTAGGCATGACGCCAATCCACACCTGGCCAATCACAGGACAAAAATGGTGACTACAAGCGCTGCGCACGGTGATGGGACCAACAATCATCAGCTCGTTGAGATGGCCCACATTGGGGAACTCGGTGAGTGCCGGCGGCTTGACATAGCGGCCACGAAACACCTCGTTGAGGTACATCTTGGCCACGCGGCGTGCGGTGTCGCCGGTGTTGTGGTCGTTCACGGTGTCAATCACCATGCTGTCGAGCACCTGCTTCATTTTGCTCTCGACTTCGTCTAGCAGACTCTCCAATTCTCCGGGCTCAATGAATTCGGCGATGTTGTCGTTGGCGTGAAAACGCTTTCTGGCTGCGTTCAATCGTTCGCGAATTTTGACGGAAACTGGGGTGCCCTCATCGGCATCATTTAAGTTCATATGGCGGCGTAGTTGCTTTGGTATGAAAGCATGTTACCAGTCTTTAAATGTGAATGTATTTGATGTTTGGCCCTTATCCACACTGCGTAACCTGCTACTATTTTAATAGCGTCTACCCATGACAAACAGGAGCATTCGCACACCTGCATAAGCCAGTTGGTCCAAAACACGCTGCACTAACGGTCGGCTAGCATAAAGTTGTGGCTGAACACGCAGCCCATGCTGTTGGATGGCGGCGAGCAGCCGCGCGTGCAGGTCGTGGGCAAATGACTCGTTTTGCGCCACCACGTTAGCCTCACGGGCCAATTGCAGGCTTAGAGGGTCTAGATTGGACGAGCCCACAGTCGCCCAATGCCCGTCGACGACTGCTACCTTGGCGTGTAAAAAACCACGCTGGTATTCATATATTTCCACACCAGCATCTAGCAATGCACCGTACAAAGGCCGAACAGCGTGGTACTGCATAAAGTACTCGTACCGTCCTTGCAGCAGCAACTGCACGCGCACACCGCGCTTGGCAGCATTGATCAACGCATGGCGCAATTTCGCACCAGGTAAAAAGTAAGCATTGGCGATCACCACCTCCTGATGTGCATCCGCAATGGCTTTGCGGTACGCGCGCTCAATGCGGGTGCGGTTGCGCAAGTTGTCGCGAAGTACCAGTCCAGCTCGCACCGCGGTGTGCTTGGTCCCCAGGGCAGAGCCATGAACGGCAGCGGCAATGGTTTGGGCAGCTTGATGGAAATGCATTTCACGTAACTGCCGTGTCGCTTGCAGTCGGGCCCAAAACTTCACCATAGCAGCGTGAACATCCGCCACCAGCGGCCCGGTAACACGCACTGCAAAATCAAACCGTGGCGACTCTAGCGCGCCGTAATTTGGGTCACTGTAGTCATCCAAAATATTGATGCCGCCACAAAATGCTACCAACTCATCCACCACACACAGTTTGCGGTGCATGCGCCGCCAGCGTCCCGGTATTAAAAGCCCCAAGCCCCCCAAGGGTGAAAACTGCCGCCATTGCACGCCCGATTGATCCCATCGCTGTTGCCAGTTCGATGGCACCAGCGGCGTGCCGATACCGTCCATCACCACATACACGGCAACGCCGCGCTGCGCTGCGTGGGCCAGCGCCTGGGCCACCAGCGTACCCGAGGCATCAAATGCAAAAATATAAGTTTCCAGGCGGACCTCACTTTGGCTCGCATCGATAGCCTCTACCAACGCCGGAAAGTAGGCCTTGCCACCGTCCAACAGCCACAACTGGTGGCCCGAGTACAAGGGCTGCTTGCTCATGCCAATCGGTCTGGGAGATTGAATTGGGCAATAAGTGGCAAATGATCAGACATTCGCCACCAAATTCGCCCTCGAGGCACTTCCAGCTTTTGGGGCGTCATTCCTCGTGCAACCACATGGTCAAGTTGAACCAAGGGCAACCGTGAGGGAAACGTCGGCATCTTGGTTTGCTGAAATGCCCGCAACCCCAGGGGTTCCAGGGTGCGTTGCACCCATGCACCCACGTCGTTGAAGTCGCCCGCCACGACCAACGGGGCATTCGCTGGTACTTCCCGTGCGATGAATTGCTGCAACTGTGCCAACTGGCGCACCCGGCTGGCTCGTATCAACCCTAAATGCACCACCACTACGTGCACCGAATGCCCCTCCACCAATACCTCGGAATGCAACAAACCGCGTTGCTCAAACCGATGGTCTGACATGTCTTCGTGCTGATGCGCCACCACCGGCCAGCGCGACAACATGGCATTGCCATGCTCCCCATGTTTGGTAAACGCATTGGTGCGATAAACCGCCTCGTATCCCTCAGGAGCCAAAAAATCAGCCTGCGGCATCTCTGGCCAATGCGCAAATTGATCAGAACCCCGGTGGTGTACTTTGCGGACCTCTTGCAAGCACACGATGTCGGCATCGAATTGCTCCACCGCATGCCCTAGGTTGTGAATTTCAAGCCGCTGGCGGGGGCCCAAACCCTGCACGCCTTTATGAATGTTGTAAGTCGCTACGCGCAATAGAGTCATGCGCCATCATGCCAGCCCTAACGCTAAGAAGCAAAGCGCGTTAAATGCAATATGGCCTCTGCATTGGAAGGCGAAAAACACCGCTCAGCAGCATCGCACCAAGGCAGCCAAATCTGCGAAATATGCTCGTCAGGGCTCAATACGACGGACAAGGGTTGAGGAACGCACAGACCAAAGACGCGCTCTGTGTTTCGCACCACACCAAGCGCATAGCGATGCCGCCACTGGGGATAAATTTGATAAGAGTTTTCTAATCGCCAGTCTTGCAGCACATTGCCAGGAGCCAATGCATCAATGCCCGTTTCCTCCATCACTTCACGTACAGCGGTGGATGCAAAAGCCTCGTCTTCAAAGTCTTTTGAGCCCGTGACAGATTGCCAAAACCCGGGCGCATCCGCGCGCTCGATCAGCAGCACATCACGCTGGGGTGTGTAAATCACAACCAAGACGGACTGCGGGATTTTGAAAGGTCGAATCAAAAAATCTCCTTGCTGTCGGCTACAGGCATAAAAAAAGGCGCTACAAGAGCGCCCTTTCATTGTGCCGCACTGGCAAGTAGATCGATTACACGGGCTTAACCAAGTCCGTATTGCGTAAGCGGATGTGAAGTTCGCGCAGTTGCTTTTCGTCGACCATACTGGGGGCCTGCGTGAGCAGACACTGGGCGCGCTGGGTCTTGGGGAATGCGATCACGTCGCGGATCGACTCGGCACCGGTCATCATGGTGACGATACGGTCCAGGCCGAAAGCCAGACCACCGTGCGGAGGCGCACCATATTGCAGGGCGTCGAGCAAGAAGCCAAATTTGAGCTGGGCTTCTTCGGGCGTTATCTTAAGTGCATCGAACACTTTTTGCTGCACATCGGCGCGGTGAATACGGACTGAGCCGCCACCCATTTCCCAGCCGTTGAGCACCATGTCGTAGCCCTTGGAAATGCACTTCTCGGGGGCGGTGACCATCCAGTCTTCGTGGCCGTCTTTAGGCGCGGTGAAGGGGTGGTGTGTGGCAGTGTAGCGCTGTGCTTCTTCGTCAAATTCGAACATCGGGAAGTCCACGACCCACATCGGGCGCCAAGCTTTTTCGAACAGGCCATTTTTCTTTCCAAATGCGCTGTGGCCGATCTTGATACGCAGGGCACCAATGGCGTCGTTGACGATCTTGGCTTTGTCGGCACCAAAGAAAATCAGGTCGCCGTCTTGCGCGCCGGTGCGCTCGAGCACAGCGTTGAGGGCCGTGTCGTGAATGTTTTTAACGATGGGGCTTTGCAAACCGTCACGCCCCTTGGACAGGTCGTTCACACGAATATAGGCCAAGCCCTTGGCCCCATAAATCTTGACAAACTCGGTGTAGGCATCGATCTCGCCACGGCTGATGCCACCAGTCTCTTTGGAGCCACCGGGTACACGCAGTGCAACCACACGGCCGTTCTTCATGGTGGCAGCACCGCTGAAAACCTTGAAGTCGACATCGGCCATCACGTCGGTGACTTCGGCGAACTTCAGGTTCACGCGCAGGTCAGGTTTATCAGAACCATACAAGTGCATGGCCTCCTGGTACGTCATGACCGGGAATTCACCCAAGTCCACACCAATGGTGTTCTTGAATACGGTGGTGATCATGCCTTGGAACATGTCACGGATTTCTTCTTCACTCAGGAACGAGGTTTCGATATCGATCTGGGTGAATTCGGGCTGGCGGTCAGCGCGCAAGTCTTCGTCACGGAAGCACTTGGTGATTTGGTAGTAGCGATCGAAACCCGCCACCATCAGCAGCTGCTTGAACAGCTGGGGCGACTGGGGCAACGCGAAGAAGTGGCCATCGTGCACCCGGCTGGGCACCAAATAATCGCGCGCGCCTTCTGGCGTGCTCTTGGTGAGCATGGGGGTTTCTATATCTACAAAACCATTGGCATCGAGGAACTTGCGAACTTCCATGGACACGCGGTAGCGCAGCATCAGGTTGTTTTGCATGTACGGACGGCGCAAGTCCAGCACACGGTGGGTCAGGCGGGTAGTCTCAGACAGGTTGTCATCATCAAGCTGGAATGGAGGGGTGACCGATGCATTGAGCACGATCAGCTCGTGGCACAGCACTTCGATCTTGCCGCTTTTAAGACCTTCGTTGACCGTACCTTCAGGGCGTGCACGTACCAGGCCTTTGATCTGCACGCAAAACTCGTTGCGCACATCTTCGGCCACAGCAAACATATCGGCGCGGTCTGGATCGCACACCACTTGCACATAACCTTCGCGGTCGCGAAGGTCGATAAAAATAACGCCACCATGGTCGCGGCGACGATTGACCCAGCCGCACAGAGAAACGGTTTCGCCCATCAGGGCTTCGGTCACAAGACCGCAATAGTGGGAGCGCATGGCCATAACTTGCTTTCAATACACCGCGAAGGGCGGCGGGTTAGGTAAAACTTATTGGGGGGGTGTTACGGGCACGGCATGCTGCGCAGGTGCCACCGAACCCATAGAGATAACGTAAGTGAGTGCTTCGTCAACACTCATATCAAGCTCAATCACGTCAACCCTGGGCAACATCAAAAAGAAGCCACTGGTCGGGTTGGGCGTGGTGGGCACATAGACGCTCACAAAATCACTGCCCAAGTGGGACGCCACTTCACCGACGGGTACACCGGTTTGAAAGGCGATGGTCCAACTGCCTGCACGCGGATACTGAATCAGCATGGCAGTGCGAAACGCATTGCCGTTGCTGGAAAACAGCGTGTCAGATACTTTTTTGACGCTGTTGTAAATGCTCTTGACGATGGGGATATTGGTGAACAACCGATCCCACTGCTTGACCCACCAGCGCCCCGCCACGTTGGACACCAAGGCGCCCGTGGCCAGCATCACAGACAACACCAACAAAACACCGAGGCCCGGAATATTGTGCAAGCGCTCAATGCCAGGGCCTGAACTGGCAGGTGATACCGCTGCCAAGCCTGAGAGAAAGCCGCCAAAAACGGCATCGAGCAACCCCACCAACCACAGCAGCACCCAAATGGTGATAGCCAAGGGCAGCCAAACCATCAGGCCAGTAAGCAGGTATTTTTTGATTGGCAAGGTGAATCCCGAAGGGTTAAAAATTAGGTGCCAGAACCGGTGGTCGCTGGCGGTGTGGCTGCAGGCGCATCAGCTTTGGCTGCGGGAGCAGGTGTTGATGTACCAGCCGCATCAGAGGCGGGAACAACTGCAGGAGCGGAGGTGCCTCCACCCTTGAAGTCAGTGGCGTACCAGCCTGAGCCCTTGAGCTGAAAGCCGGCAGCAGTCAACTGCTTCTTGAAAGTGGATTTGCCACAGGTTGGGCATTCTTGCAAAGGCGCGTCGGAAATTTTTTGCAAAACGTCCTTGGCAAACCCGCAGGACTCGCATTTATAAGCGTAGATGGGCATGGTATGGGGGCTCTGGCGGCAGGTTGCAAAGCCTTCAATTATAAGGTCGACAACTAAAACAGGCCGACTCGCACTACGATCTGCATCACCACCATTCCAAGTGCAAAGCCAATCACTGCAGACACCAGCGTTTGCAACAGGCGGTTAGTGCGCTTTTGCTCTGTCAGCAGCTCTTGCACCAGGCGAGTGTTGTCCCCCGTGTTGCGCTGCAAATAGTGGTGCAGCAAGGTAGGTAACTCAGGTAGTAGCTTGGCATAGCGCGGTGCCTGGGCTTTGAGCTCGCGAATCAATTTTTGCGGCCCCACTTGCTGGAGCATCCACTGCTCCAAAAAGGGCTTGGCGGTGGCCCAAAGGTCCAATTCGGGGTCTAAATCTCGACCCAAGCCTTCGATGTTGAGCAAAGTTTTTTGCAGCAACACCAGTTGGGGTTGAATTTCAACCTGAAACCGACGCGACGTTTGGAATAGGCGCATAAGCACCATACCCAGCGAAATCTCCTTCAATGGACGATCAAAGTAAGGCTCGCACACCGCGCGCACTGCGGCTTCCAACTCGTCAACCCGCGTGGTGGCAGGCACCCAGCCAGACTCGATGTGCAGCTCTGCAACCCGTTTGTAATCGCGCCTGAAAAATGCCACGAAATTCTGCGCCAGGTATTCTTTGTCTACTTCGGTGAGCGTGCCCACGATGCCAAAGTCTAGAGATATGTAGCGGCCGAAAGTTTGCGGATTCAGGCTGACCTGGATGTTGCCCGGGTGCATATCTGCATGAAAAAAGCCGTCCCGAAACACTTGGGTAAAAAACAGGGTTACCCCGTCGCGCGCCAACTTGGGGAAATCGACCCCAGCTGCCCGCAAGCGTTGCAGCTGGTTGATGGGCACACCGGTCATGCGTTCCATCACCAGCACTTCGGTAGTGCAAAAATCCCAGTGCATTTCGGGTATGAGCACCAGATTCAAACCCTCCATGTTGCGGCGCAATTGCGCCGCGCTGGAAGCCTCACGCACCAAGTCGAGTTCGTCATGCAAATATTTGTCGAACTCGGCTACTACTTCGCGCGGCTTCAGCCGTTTGCCATCTGCCGACAAGCCTTCCAACCAACCCGCCATCATGCGCATCAGGCTCAGGTCTTTATCGATCACTCCAAGCATGTTGGGGCGCAGCACCTTTACCGCCACATTGCGCTCAATGCCTTTGCGGTCGCGCAGCACCGCAAAGTGCACTTGGGCAATCGATGCACTAGCGACCGGAGTACGCTCAAACGACACAAAAATTTCGGCACTGGGTTTACGCAGCGCGCGCTCGATGGTGGCAATCGCCACATCCGATGAGAACGGAGGCACCCGGTCTTGCAACTTGGCAAGCTCATCGGCTATGTCCAGTGGAAGCAAATCCCGGCGAGTTGAAAGCACCTGCCCAAACTTCACAAAAATAGGGCCCAGGCGCTCCAGAGCCTCGCGCAGACGCTGCCCGCGAGGCTCACTTAAATTACGCCCAACGGTTAATACACGCGTAACTACCCTCAACCACGGTTTTTGAAAGCTGGATAACACCAACTCGTCGAGCCCGTAGCGCAGCACGATCCAAACGATAAAACAGCCCCGGTACAGGCGGGTCATACTGCTGTGCGCTTGCCAACGAATTGCGCAATAGCCTGCGCCACTGTGCGGCCCGATTGCATGAATATGTGCGCAGGCGCATCGCCCATGATGCGTGCCAGGTCTTCCTCCACATCCCAACGTACATTGTCAGCAAGCCAATTGATTTCAGCAGCCAACTGCACATCACCTTCAATGCGTACTGCGGGTTTAGCGCCCTGCATCACCGCTTGGGCGATGGCGAAGGGAGATTCATCGGTTATGGTGAGCGTCAAGTCAGCCACAGCATCAGTCGTTGCCACGTCAAACAAACCCGCTGGAGTAACGACCACTTTGAACGAAAAATCGCGCCATTGGCTCAGAACAACGCGCCCCTTTTGCCGAACGAGGCGCTCCATAGCCTGTGGCTCTTGCTGCAGCACGTGATTGAGCAGCAAAACTATGCGCCGGTGCCCCTCTTCAATCGCCCAAACGGGCGGAGTCAGGGGGAGTGTGAAGTTCTGAAAAAGACCTTCCAGCATTGAAAGAGGGGACTGTGTTGCCATAGTCCCCTATTATCAGTCACACCTCCCGCAGCACACGTTGCGTGGGGCTGTTTTGATTATTGCAGCGCTTGCACACCCGCCACCAACCAACCGCCACCGTTCTTGGTTTTAGTCATATTCCACACTTCGCGGAACGGGCTGGGGCCCGCGGACATCTCTTCACGGATCATGCCGGAAAACTCCACGCTGGCCATGTATTCCTCAGCCAGTTCTTCAATACCCAGCAAGCGCGCTTCGATCATCACCACATCGGTGTGGTTTGGAGCACTGCCTGTGTGGGTTTCGCGTTCGTTCAACTGCGTTTGAATTTCTCCCAACATACTGTCGGTCATCATGGCGCGCAGGGCTGGAATGTCTGACTTGTCCCACGCGGCTTGCAGTGTCACAAAATTAGCCTTTGCAGCCGCCAAGAAGCCTTCGCTATCGAACCCGGCCGGAATGCCCCATGCTTGCGACCCCATGAGCGCTGAGCCAATCATGGAGCCAGTTTGGGGCTCCAATTGCATGCTGCCAGTGCGCTCAAACGGGCGCGCAGACGCATCATTGCCAACGTTTTCAGGGCGGTAGGGCTTGGGCACTGTGACAGGCTCATTGCCAGCACCTTGGAAAGCAAATGGTGTTGCACTGGATGTGGCAGTGTTAGCTGCGGCAGCCTTGCGGTTACGCATAAACCAGCCAAACGCCATCATCACGCCCAATGCCAGCAGTCCAAACATCAAGATGTTGCCAAATGCTTCCCCCATCCCGAGTGAGTGCGCCAACCAAGCCAAACCAAGCCCCGCGGCCAAGCCACCCAGCATAGCACCCCATGGGCGCTTGGGTGCTACTGCTGGGGTTGGCGCCGGTGCGGGTGCGGGTTTGGCTGCTGGCGCCGCATTCATAGGCGACCCCGGTGCAGCAGCAGGAGCCTGTTTAGTGACATTGCTGCTTTGCTGGCCAATTGATTTGCCGCCACCAAAGCGCTTGGCAGCCTCAGCGTTGATTCCCGACAGAGTCAGCACCAGTGCCAAACCCAAAGCCCACAATTTCATTTTTATCTCCAATACAACAATTTGTCTCAGCACTTGATTCCAACATGCAAGGCGGCGATGCCGCCCGTCAGGTTGTGATAGTCCACATGGCCGAATCCACCTTTGTGCATCATGGCTTTTAGCTCTTGCTGGCCAGGGTGCATGCGGATGGACTCCGCCAGGTAACGATAACTTGCATCGTCGCCCGCCACCAGTTTGCCCAACTTCGGCAATACCTTGAAGGAATACCAGTCGTAAACCTTTTCTAAAGGAGGGGCAACCTTGGAAAATTCCAGCACCAGTAACTTACCACCGGGACTCAGCACGCGGTTCATTTCGGCCAGGGCCACGTCTTTGTGGGTCATATTGCGCAGGCCAAAGGCCACGCTCACCACATTGAAATAGTTGTCTGGGAACGGTAGCTTCTCGGCATCACACACCAGCGTGGGCAGCGCAATGCCGGCATCCAGCAAGCGGTTGCGGCCCGTCGAGAGCATGGCCTCGTTGATATCGGTGTGCACCACTTGACCGCTTTTGCCAACTTGTCTGGAGAAGGCCATGGCCAAGTCGCCGGTGCCGCCCGCAATATCCAAGGCGCGATCACCCTCCTTCAGGTTGGCTACGGTGACGGTATAGGCCTTCCATAAGCGGTGCAGGCCGCCCGACATCAAGTCGTTCATCACGTCGTACTTGGGGGCTACCGAATCGAACACGCCACGGACATGGCGCGCTTTGTCAGTCTCGTCAACCGACTGAAATCCAAAATGTGTGGTGCTCATGCCTAGATTCTAAGCAATATTGGCACGCAGCCCCCTAGCAATATGCGTAACCAGCTATCAAAAAGATAGCGGTTTGTATCAGTGACTGGCGCAGCTGTGGCCCGCTTTTTCGGGCATGGCGTCATCGCGGCCCAGGCTGGCAGCGGCAAGGCGGGTTTCGTAGTCTTTCCACAGCTGGTCTTGCTGCGAACCCAGAAAATACAGGTATTCCCAGGTAAAAATACCCGTGTCGTGCCCGTCCGAAAACGCGGGCTGCACACCGTAGTTGCCCACCGGTTCTAGACCCGCCAACTCTACATGGCGCTTGCCGGTTTGCAAGGTTTCTTGCCCCGGCCCGTGGCCTTGCACTTCGGCAGAGGGGGAATACACCCGCATCAATTCAAACGGAATGCGAAATGCGGCGCCATCCGAAAAGCTGATTTCCAGCACACGCGATTGCGCGTGGACGGTCAGCGCTTGTGGGGTGGGAGTGGTTGTCTTGAGCCCGGCCATGTTGTATTCCTCAGTAGCGCAAAAAACTAAACCAACACCCGCTCGATACCGCCCGAATTGGCCGTCTGCACGTAGTTGGGTAACCACTCTTTACCCAGAATCTGGTTGGCCATCTCCACGACGATGTAGTCGGCTTCCAGCAGGCCATTGTTCAGGTCATTGCCATAGCGAGTCAGACCCTGCAGGCAGCTAGGGCAGCTGGTCAAAATTTTGACGTTGCCTTTGGCTGGCTCGGTGCCCTGAGCACTGTTAGCGGGCGCTGTCAACGCACGCAGCTCGGCCTCACCCTTGCGCAACTCTTCTTCCTTGCGGAAGCGAATTTGCGTGGAAATATCGGGCCGGGTCACGCCCAACGTGCCACTCTCTCCACAGCATCGGTCGTTCTTCAGCACTGCATCGCCCACCAGTGCCTTGACCGTTTTCATTGGGTCCTGCAGCTTCATGGGGCTGTGGCAGGGGTCGTGGTATAGATAGCCTGCACCCGCACCGCCGTCTGGCACCAAGGTAATGCCTTTTTCCAGCAGGTACTCGTGGATGTCGATGATGCGCGAGCCGGGGAAAATCTTGTCGAACTCATAACCCTGCAGCTGGTCGTAACAGGTGCCACAGCTCACCACCACGGTCTTGATGTCCAGATAGTTCAGCGTGTTGGCTACGCGGTGGAACAGCACGCGGTTGTCGGTGATGATTTTCTCGGCCTTGTCGGCCTGACCGCTGCCGCGCTGGGGGTAGCCGCAGCACAGGTAGCCCGGTGGTAACACCGTTTGCACGCCCGCATGCCACAGCATGGCCTGCGTGGCCAGGCCCACTTGGCTGAACAAACGCTCTGAGCCACAGCCGGGGAAATAAAACACTGCCTCAGTCTCCGCCGTGGTCGTCTGCGGGTTGCGGATGATAGGCACGTAATCGGAATCTTCAATGTCCAACAACGCGCGTGCGGTTTTCTTGGGAAGTCCGCCGGGCATTTTTTTGTTGATGAAGTGAATCACCTGCTCTTTGATGGGCGCTTTGCCCACGGTGGCTGGCGGCTTGGCAGTTTGCTTGTTGGCAAATACGCGCAGCACATCGTTGGCCAGCCGCTGGGCCTTGAAGCCCACATCCACCATCAGGCTGCGCATCAGTTTGATGGTCTCGGGGTTGGTCGCGTTCAAAAAGAACATGGCAGCGGCATTGCCGGGGCGGAAGCTCTTCTTGCCCATCTTGCGCAGCAGGTTGCGCATATTCATGGTGACGTCGCCAAAGTCGATCTTCACCGGGCAGGGGCTCTCGCACTTGTGGCACACGGTGCAATGGTCGGCCACGTCTTCAAACTCTTCCCAATGGCGGATGCTGATGCCACGGCGGGTTTGCTCTTCGTACAAAAACGCTTCTACCAAGAGTGACGTAGCCAGAATCTTGTTGCGCGGGCTGTATAGCAAGTTGGCACGCGGCACATGGGTGGCGCACACGGGTTTGCACTTGCCGCAACGTAGGCAGTCTTTGACCGAATCGGCAATCGCGCCAATGTCGCTCTGCTGCATGATCAGCGACTCGTGGCCCATCAGGCCAAACGACGGTGTGTAGGCGTTGCTGAGGTCTGATTTCATAGTCGAATCAGCCTCTAGCCCCCGTCCAGCCTGCGTAGTTAGCTCATTATTTCGTAGCAACTTGCCTTTGTTAAAGCGCCCTTCGGGGTCCACTTTGGCTTTGTAGTCGGTGAACGGCTGCAACTCGGCATCGGTCAAAAACTCCAGCTTGGTAATGCCAATGCCGTGTTCGCCCGAGATCACGCCATCCAAGTTGCGCGCCAGCACCATGATGCGTTTGACCGCGCCGTGGGCCGACTGCAGCATGTCGTAGTCGTCGCTGTTGACGGGGATGTTGGTGTGCACATTGCCGTCACCGGCGTGCATGTGCAACGCCACCCACACGCGGCCCTTGAGCACGCGCTGGTGTATGGCCGTGCACTCTTTCACAATGGCCTCGAACGCGCCACCGGTAAAAATATCTTGCAGCGGTGCGCGCAATTGCGTCTTCCAGCTGGCGCGCAGGGTGTGGTCTTGCAGCTGGGGGAACAGCTCTTCCACCCGGTCCAGCCAGTCTTGCCACTGGGTGCGAACGGTGGCCACCAGTGCGATGGCCTGCGTCACGCGGTCTTCCAGCAACTCGGCGGCGGGAATGTCGTTGGCATCATCGGCCTTGCCCAGCGGCAAGTTGCCTTGGTTCAAAAACTCGGCCAGGGCATCGCACAGTGCCAGCTTGTTTTGCAGGCTCAGCTCGATGTTGATGCGCTCAATGCCGTCGGTGTATTCGGCCATGCGTGGCAAGGGAATCACCACGTCTTCGTTGATCTTGAAGGCGTTGGTGTGCTTGCTGATGGCGGCTGTTTTCTTGCGGTCCAGCCAGAATTTTTTGCGCGCCTCGGGGCTGATGGCGATAAAGC